>DAIOSW010000060.1:8297-12782 GCA_036752365.1 Prevotella sp. | reverse complement strand
ATAATGAAGAATAATATGTTTAAATTAGGCGGAGATCTCTCATTGAAGAATGTCCTGACTCGCCTTGCGCTTATAACTGCGACCGTAGCAATTGTCGTTTGGTTTCTGCCTCGCGAAAACAAGTTCAGCTACCAGTTTGATCTCGGCAAGCCATGGAAATATGGTTCACTGATGGCAAAGTTCGACTTTCCTGTCTATAAGTCTGACAAAAGGATCAATGATGAGAAAGACAGTTTGATGAAACAGTATGAGCCCTACTATTCATACGACAGAAGCATTGAGATAAAACAGATAAACAAGTTCCGATCTGATTTCAAAAATGGCATTTCAAATTTACCAATAGTATATGTAAACATCATTACCCAAGCACTTCACAAAGTTTACCAACAAGGCGTTATCAATACCTCAGAATATACAGAGATATTCAAAGACAGTTCGAAACATATCAGGGTCATTAATGGAAAACAGGCAACGAGGAAGTCTATCACTTCGGTATTCTCGACAATGGCCGCTTACGAACAGCTTTTCCTCGATGAAGCTTTAATGATGAAGAGACAACAACTACAGAAATGCAACCTTAATGATTATATAGAGCCCAACTTAACTTACGACAAGACACGAAGCGAGACAAGTCGTAAGGATCTTCTTACGAGTGTTCCTCTTGCCAGCGGTGTGGTTCTTAGCGGACAGAAAATCATCGATCGTGGAGAGATCGTGGACGACCATGTGTTCAGGGTTCTCGACTCTTTCCAAAAGGAGAGCATGAAGCGTAGTAGCACCTCGTCGCAATTACGTATCACACTGGCGGGACAGATCATATTCGTATCACTATTGGTCATCCTCTTTACGATTTACCTGGTTCTGTTCCGAAAGGATTATTTTGAAAAGGCGCGTAATATTCTGATGGTATACACGCTTATCACTATATTTCCTGTATTGTCTTCGTTCATGATTTCCCATCAGATATTCAGTGTTTATATGGTACCTTTTGCCATGTTACCTATATTCATACGCATATTCTTGGACTCACGCACGGCATTTATGGCACACATCACGATGGTACTTATCTGTTCATGTGCATTACGTTATCCTTATGAGTTTATTATAGCACAGATTGTGGCAGGTATGGTAGCGATCTACTCGCTCAGAGAACTGTCCCGACGTTCGCAACTGCTTAAAGCTGCACTGTTTATTACTATGGCATATATCATTATCTATTTTGCCATAGAGCTGATACGTGAAAACGATATCACAAAGATAGACCGGAGTATGTATACGCATTTTATCATCAACGGTATTCTGCTGCTCTTTGCATATCCAATGATGTATCTGATAGAGAAAGCTTTCGGATTTACATCCAATGTAACCCTTGTGGAACTGTCAAACACCAACAATGACCTGCTAAGAAAAATGAGTGAGGTGGCTCCCGGTACATTCCAGCATTCCATACAGGTTGGAAATCTGGCTGCTGAGGTTGCAAACAAGATTGGAGCAAAGAGTCAGCTGGTGAGAACAGGAGCTCTTTATCATGATATTGGCAAGATGCAGGATCCTATATTTTTCACTGAAAATCAGACCGGAGTAAACCCTCATCTGACGATGTCGCTGACAGAGAGTGCCCAAAAGGTTATCAACCATGTGACAATCGGTTTAAAACTGGCAGAGAAGAATAACCTTCCAAGTATTATCAAAGATTTTATCAGTACTCACCATGGCACAGGGAAAACCAAGTTCTTCTATGTCTCGTACCTGAACGAGCATCCTGACGAAGTGATTGATGAGAACCTGTTTACCTATCCGGGGCCGAATCCATTTACCCGAGAGCAGGCTATCCTGATGATGGCCGATATGGTGGAAGCTGCATCCAGATCAATCAACGAATACACAGAAAAAAACATTAGTGATATGGTGAACAAGCTTATCGACTGTCAGATTTCTGAAGGTTATTTTCATGACTGTCCTATCACCTTCCGAGATATAGCAACAGCAAAAATGGTTTTCATTGAGAAATTGAAAACCATATACCACACACGTATCAGCTACCCGGAACTGGAATCCTAAAAACTGAAATAATCATATTATTAAAGCGGATCTACATCATAATACACCAGAAGAGAACTGTAACGGCTGTCAGCAAGGAGCTGAATTTGTGCCTCGCGCAGGTGCTTCCGCATGCTCTTCATTGAGACATTATTCTCCACTTTGAGAACAATCTTTCGAATAAAAAGGCTTTGAACCCTTGCTACCGGGGGTTTATCTGGGCCAAGTACTCTGTCTGAGAATATCTGACGTAACCGACTGGCAAATTCAATGCCTGCAGTATCTGCGACATTCTCATTACGGTGTTTTAAATACACATACACTAGATGATAGTATGGAGGATAACGAAATGCTTTTCTCTCAGCCGACAGATCAGCGAAGAAAGCACGATAATCATTTCTAACCACTTGGTTGATAACAGGCAAGTCGGGACTAGATGTCTGAAGCAATACCAACCCTCTTTTGCCCTTACGGCCCGCACGTCCGCTAACCTGCGCCATCATCATGAAAGCATGTTCATAAGCACGGAAATCGGGATAATTCAACATATTATCGGCATTAAGGATGCCTACAACACTTACTTTATCAAAGTCAAGTCCTTTGCTGATCATCTGTGTACCAATAAGCAGGTTTGTTCTCCCTGCAGAGAAATCGGCAATAAGACGTTCATAGGCATTACGTGTTCTTGTCGTATCAAGATCCATACGAGCGACATGGGCCTCGGGGAAAATCTCCATGATAAGATCTTCAATCTTCTCTGTACCATATCCTCTACCTTTCAGATTCTTACTGCCACAGTTAGGACATACGTCTGGAACGCTATATGTATATCCGCAATAATGGCATGTCAACTGATTCATACCTTTATGCAAAGTAAGACTTACATCACAGTTGGCACAATGAGGCACCCATCCACACACATTACATTCTATCATTGGTGCAAAGCCTCTTCTATTCTGAAAGAGAATAGCCTGTTCACCTTTTTCCAGAGTTTCACGTATTCTAGTCAGAAGCTGTGGTGAAAAAGGACCGTTCATCATCTTTCTGCGTTTCAGGTCTTTAATATCCACCACTTGTATCTCGGGCAGTTCTATATCTTTATATCTATTTATCAGTTTTACCAGTCCATACTTACCTGTTTTTGCATTGTAATAGCTCTCCATAGACGGTGTAGCTGTACCAAGTAAGGTCTTGGCGTCATACATCTGTGCTAAGACGATAGCCGCGCTTCTGGCATGATAACGTGGTGCCGGATCCTGCTGTTTATAGGAAGTCTCATGTTCTTCATCTATGATAACAAGTCCTAGATCCTTAAAAGGGAGAAACACTGAAGAACGTACTCCTAAGATGACGTCATAAGGATTGTCCGAAAGCATCTTTTTCCAGATTTCCACACGTTCAGCATCTGAATATTTCGAGTGATAAATACCAAGCCGATTGCCAAAAACATTTTGGAGACGCTGCATAATCTGAACTGTCAGGGCTATCTCGGGTAACAAGTAAAGTACTTGTTTATGTTTGTTTAATTCTTGTTCGATAAGGTGTATATAAATCTCTGTCTTTCCGCTTGAGGTTACCCCATGAAGAAGACACACATTCTGTTTGATAAAGCTCATCAATATTGAGTTATATGCATCCTGCTGGGCTTCATTGAGTGGATGGATATTATTAAACTGAGGATCACCGCCATTATTCAGTCGTCCTACCTCCAGTTCATATTTCTCAAGAATCTTTTTATCAATCAGTCCTTTGATCGCCGTGGATGTGCAATGAGCCGCATTCATCAGTTCTTCGCATGTAATCTCCACTGGGGCCTCACGACAAACAAGACCTTCGACGGTGTCCCAATGGGAAAGTTCCAGATATTTGATTAACAACAACTGTTGTTTTGAGGCTCTTGACAACTGGTCAAGCACAATGTGAAGCATCCTTTCGTTCTGCATATTGGCACAAAGACGTATATAAGTCTCCATCTTCGGCTTATAACCGTCTTCCGATTTCATACCTGAAGGTAAGGCTGCCTTATAGACATCACCGATAGGACATAAATAATAATCAGAGATCCACTGCCAGAGTCTGTACTGATTGGGCAATAATATTGGGTAAGGATCGAGCACCTGCATAATCTGTTTAACCTCATATCCCTGCGGAGCAATATGATGAATCCGGGCAACGATAGCTATATATGTTTTCTTCTTACCAAAAGGTACAACGGCTCGTACCCCTTCTCTTACGCTCTCTTCCAAAGAGGAAGGAAGAGCATAAGTGAAACATCCCTCTAACGGTAATGGCAGTATAACATCAACATACTTCATACAAAATGCGAAGGTACAAAAAAAGGCAGCCATCCAATCAAGAACAGCCACCTTTTATTTATTTTTTTAATCCTTTTTAGAAATAATAGGCTGCAGAAACCTGCCATGCATTTGTACGGGTCGTAGCACC
>DAIOSW010000060.1:0-8197 GCA_036752365.1 Prevotella sp. | reverse complement strand
GCTCCGATTTCAAGGTGTTTTAAAAGAGTGACACCAGCGCCAACATTAATACTGAATTGTGAATCCTTCAACTTATACTGTGCAGCTGTGGCTTGTGCACTTTTTAAATCAGTGATATCAAAACTCTTATCTCCAAGACTGAAACCGAATTGGGGACCAGCAGCAAAGTATACGCCCAATAGACTACCAAGACCAATGTTATAACGAAGGTTGATAGGGATGTTAACATTCTTTTGAGTTACCGTCTTACTATATAACTTTGAGTCACGCTGGTCATACAATGCAGAAGCATCAATACCCAAACCAACTATTGGAATTGTGAACTTCACCGACGGACCAATAAAGAAACCTGAACGGTTTGAATTGTCGATAACACTTGATGAAAATGACATGTTGGTCACGTTTAAACCACCCTTGACACCAAATTTAACTTGTGATTTCGCAGGATTTGCTGCAAACAACGCAGCTACGAGTAAAATTGCGCTAATTAATTTTTTCATATTGGTTTATATTTAAATTAATGACGCTGACGACGTACCGAGACACGAGCCGGTGCTGGCGAAGAAGATGAAGGCGACTTTACCTTCTTGGGCTTAACTTCAGCTTCACTGCTTGATGAACGGAGGCTAGTCTTTGTCTTTTTAACTTTCTTGTTATTATTTGGATTCTGGACTTTCGCTATACTGTCAAGAGAGTCTCTCTTTGCCCGATCACCCCACACATGTTTTTCAAACTCCACCAACTCACCTTCAATACGCTTCTGCTCAATGGCCATCGCACTATCAGTAGGACAATACTGAGCCAGAGTCTTTCCTAACATATTGGTAGTTTTATATATTTTACCTTTATACATGTTCATCGTGAAGAAATCTTCGGCACTCATCGTAGCTGCATTATTCAAATTGCTTGTCATGACAGTCTGCTTACTCAGGAACGGCGAAAGATCATCATACTTGATCCAAAACAGAGGATATTTGGTAGCTTCGCCACCAAAATCATCAGTTCGGTGCATCACAGGGCATAAAGCAATAACCTTGGTATGAAACGTGGAATTAGCCTGATCATAGTAGGAGCACTCCTTGATATAATAGCTCAACACCTCAGATGAAGGAATATCACTGTTATCAACTTTTATCTTACCGTCTTTTTCTTCAAAGAAGATGTGGTAACTGTTGAGCATATCCTTCATTTTTATCTTATCAGAATCAGTAAAAGACTCATTTCCGTCAAGACGATACTCATAAGCTGTCAGATTACCAGTGAGCACCAACTTAAATATATAAGTAAAAAGATTCATCTCTTTGCCTACAGGTTCCACCGGGTAGTACAATCCGGCATTTGCGTTTTGAGTAAGATCGAGTGTACGATATATATCACGGCGCCATACCACATCTTCAGACATGGGAGCCGTCGTTGGGAACTGCAACTTAGCACGTTCTGACAACTGTACTGTTGTTTTCTTCTTAGCCTCTTGCGTTGCTTTTCTCCTTGCTGCTGGTTGTGCGAAGATTGAACCAGCAAAGCACGCAATGAGTAAAACGAATAATAAGCGTTTCATTATATCTTTCTGTTTTTAATTCACAATAACTTCCATTGACGAAGGTAACTTACGTTCTATTCCGTCCGGACCGATAGCTCTCACACGTGAAATATAGAATCTTTTTCCACGCGACAGTTTTCTGAAAATATCTTTCTGTTTCGGTGAGAATGAATCACCGTTGGATATCTGTGGAACTGCATTACCCATATTATCGAAGAATACTGTTTCAAATCCTAACACTTTAAATCCGATATTCAGGAGACCATCATCAATGGCAGCACCAATACCATCTGTCGTCATCAGCGTAGCCTTGCTTATTGCACCGCCACGATAACGTGAAGGAACTCCTTTCTCATCCTTAAACTCGATAAATGCGGTAGGATCGGGTAATTTACGCACATGGAAGACAAACTGTCCCATTTGCTGAAGATGACCCGTATTATTTGAAGATACGGTGATGGTCACATCACGGCCTATAGCTGACGGACGTGCGATATACCTACCTGGACCAACTGGTTGCAGGACCCCACCGCTCATAGATGCAGACACTTTATTAAGAGGAACACCGGGAACACTCACACTGATAGGATTACTATATCCGGCATAAAGCATATTCATGAGATCGGCCGACACCGTTGCAGACGGATCAACGACAGTATATTTCTGATTAAAATCGCGTCGGATTCTATCACCACTTCCATTCACCATTTCCAAATAACCGGCAAGTGTGAAGTCACCAGTTCGTCCACAAGTCATGGAATAAAGTCCATTTCTGAGATTCACCTTTCTATTACCAATATAGATATCAGGCTGTCGGGTAGTATCTACAGCAGCCATGACAATACGGGCAGAGAACTGATCACCGCGGACAATCGTCTGAGAATTTGGTATAACGAACGCACTAAGCTGGTTTACGCGAATATCTTTCACGTCGATATTTGATACCAACGTATGCAACACTTCTCCTTCCGCATAGCGCACATCACTCTGGAGTTTTGAAAGTAGTGTGACTGCAGCAGCTACAGGCATATTTTCAAACAGATACTCTTGCCAGTTTTTACCTAAAGCATGAGCCTTTTTAGGTATTTGAGTAGAAAGGTTACTACGTATGATAGCTTTCTGACCTTCGTCAGAAATCATTTTCAGGATTCGTTCACGGAATGAATTGATAGAGTTAAATAATTGTTTACCCTTTCCTCTTCCGGGAGCGAGCATCACCTGAGTGGAAGCTTCCAAGTCCTCTTTACTAACAATATTATGTACATCTCCATTCTTTCCATCAGCCTCTTTTACGATAGCTATCTTCAGTTCGTCTGCAAAATTATAGAGAGAGTCGCTCATCCGTCTCACCTCTCTAGCTTTGTCAAACCACGCCTTAACCTTTTCGGGGTTAGATTTCATCTGAGCTTCGAAATCACTATATAAAGCCTGATTTTCCTTTGAGGAATTGTTTGTAGTACGATTGAGACTCTCCTCGACGATAGAAAAACCGTTGAGCACCTCAGTCGACACATTCAGCGCAAGCATAGCCATCAAGACGACATACATCAAGTTGATCATCTTTTGGCGAGGCGATACAGGTCTTTTCTTTATTGCCATTTACTTTTTCGTTAATCGTTATTGTCGAGATTGGCTGTAGGTGCGGCTACTTTCATGTTCACCGTCATTGCCTCAATCATACGGGCGTATATTTTATTTAGCTGTTCTATCTGATTTGCCATCTTACGAGACTGCTCGTTAATCTGGTCGATAGTACCTACCTGAGCACTGGCACCCTTGAGTTGCATTTCGTAGATTTTACATATGCCCGTAAGTGTACGGTTCAGATTTTCCATCTCTTCAGAATCACGGGTCAGACGCTCACTCTGTTCACTTACTTTAGATAACATTTCTGTAAGTTTCTTGAGTTCATCGACATAGTTATTTGTAGCCTCTTCCATTTCTGGTGAAACTTGCTGTTGTTGCTGTACCCATGCTGTTTGATTAACCGCAGCAGCGAGTTGTTCTGCAGAGACAGGTGATGAAGATGTCGGTCCTTGATCTTCGTCCATTTGTTCTATATTATCCTGGCCTTCTACAGATACAGGTATTCTACCACCGAATCCGCCACCAATAACAACAGTACCACCGCCAAGATTAGATCCGTTGCCTTGAATACTTCCGCCCTGAGCAGTTATATCGACATCTTCAGCAGGAGATTGTGATCCGCCTTGTCCACCGAATATGATAGACTGACCACCAGCGGTATATTGGCCACTGGCAGAAAACGGTTGATCGACTTTTGTCGCCTCTGTTTTTTCTCCATCACTTTGAAGATCTTCGTCCTGATAGGCATGTATTGGTAGTTCCTTACCCACCTCAGTTTTATCAAATGGACGGTCGAATGCAGAGATAAAAAACACTAGTACCTCAGTTCCCATACCTATGAACAACATGATATTGGCTGCCGGCAAGTGAGTCAATTTAAATAAAGTTCCTAAAATTACGATTGAAGCACCCCAGCTATATGCATAGTTAAGGAAAGTCTGTCCGGGGACACTATCCATCCACTTCTGTAGACGGTAGACCAAATTATACTTATTATATTTTGTCATTTTATTTACCTTTTTGTTTCTTACTTGTATTACTTGCCATACTTCTCACGCATCGGAAGCCTACATATGAACGAGGTTGATTCTGGTACTCATAAGTACGCCATGCTGAACGGATATACGATTCAGGATCTTTCCAAGAGCCACCTCTCACACTTTTCTTCTTTAATTTGTAAGGATCTTCATTCGCAGCATTGTATTTCAATTGCGGATTAATATCGTTCATAGCTTCAACACCAGCTTCGGTATAGATAGTACTGGTCCATTCAGCTACATTTCCAGCCATATCATATAGACCGTTCGTGTTAGGAGCATAAATGCCAACCTTACTTGTTATCAAGTTGCCGTCTTTTGTATAATCACCCTTATCTGGTTTGAAGTTTGCATAGTAGCATCCCTTTTCCGATTCGGTAGCCTTATTATCCCAGGGGAATTCATTTCCATCCTTTCCACGAGCAGCAAACTCCCATTCAGCCTCAGTCGGGAGGCGATAACGTTGTACGAAACGTGCTGCTGCACCTAAACCTTTAAGCAGATATTCAGTACGCCAGTTACAGAATGCGTTCGCCTGTTCCCATGATACCCCAACAACAGGATAATCATTATAGACAGGACTTGAGAAATAAAGACGCATGTATGTTTCGTTATTTGCATTTGGGAAATCGTTAATCCAACAAGTAGTATCAGGATACACATTAACGATATACGTATTAAGGAAATCCCAAGGTCCGCTTAGTTGTCTGTTTATTGTTTGACGAACAATTCTACCTTCATCATCGATATAGGCAGTATCCTTGGATATCATCACCTGTTCGTTAGGATCAACAGTAACGTCAGTATTTAGATTACGCTCTTCCGGTTTCATACGATACTTGCGTAAAGCAGCTTCTGTATAATCATAGACTTCATAACGATAGTTCATCTGAGCGGCATCAAGCATTTTTTCACCGGTAACAGGATTGGTGACATACACACTCTCAATAGCACGTAGCTGATCTTCAGTTGGCTTACGAGGTAATGGCTTATTCCAGTTAAGATGAGGCTTAACAGGATTACCCTGTTTGTCCTCCTCTATTTTATAAGTTTCATCACCGCCATAGGCTGGATCAGCCAGTCGTTCACGAATGATAGAGTCACGTATCCAGTTAACAAACTGCTTATATTTAGAATTTGTCACTTCAGTCTCATCCATCCAGAAACCGTCTACAGATATTTCCTTTACTGGAGTTTCCTTTCCCCAAAGACTGTCTTTCTCGTTAAGACCCATTTTCAGTGAACCTCTTTTAACAGCGACCATGCCATAAGGTGTAGGTTCTGTGAATGCAGAACCTCCAACTCCTGTTACCTCGCCACCAACGGATGCAGTAACTGCTTTGCCGCCAAAGCAACTTGTCAACATCATCAATATTATGACGCAAATAACTATGATACTTTTTCTCATCTTCATATATTATAGTATTCTCACACTTTTATGTTTATTCTTTCCTTTCTTTTGCAGATTGACATCCGTCTGATAACCCACAAAAAGCTCATGACTTCCATTTCCGACACTTATCGCAGAAGTGTAAATCTCATAACTGTACCCTAAACTGACGCCGTGAAAGTTGCCACCTACCAGTACGGTTATTGAGTTTGTCGGACTATACGCCAGACCGCAGTACATTACTTTCTCGTCATTAGTATACACGAGTCTGCCTGATACGTCTGCTCTATATCCCACCCCATCTGTACGTAAAAGCATAGAAGGGTGTATTGTTACAAACGGGGTTCTCAATTTTATATTGTATCCACCTGTAAAATAATATGTTCTGTCGATTTTTAATTCATTTTTTTCTCCTAGATTAATCAGTGGCGCATTAAGATGCTGTGCAGAAAGTCCTAAATACCAAAGTTTATGCGTATAATATAGTCCTGCGCTTATATCCAATCCCGAACCAGTGACAGATGAAGTAGAAAAAGCCGGGTCGGATGATTCTTCCAGATTAAGTTTCGACCCATCAAAGTTCTCACTCAACATTCCCAATTGAGCTCCAATACCCAACATGCCACCAAACAATCTTTGCTTATACGCATACTGCAATGCAAATTTCTGATGAGAGAAAAGACCTATCTTATCATTTATAACAGCCACACCGACGCCATGATAGTTATTTAAGAAGAAGAAAGGCATGTCTGCTGATAGATACATCGTACGGGGATTATTCTCGAATCCGGCCAGATTCATTGCATAAGCAACATTGATATTTAATTTTGCCTCTTTTCCCACGGCAGCAGGATTGAATGAAGGTTCCATCGCCCAGTAATGACTGAACGAAGGATCATACTGTCCTCTCACAGATATTGAAGTGAGAAACAGTATAACAAATACTATCAGATTGCTTTTATTCACGTTATAATAACGTGATAGTTCATTTTTTATTGTAAAAAAGAGGTCGTTCCTGTTGGAGCGACCTCATCTTATATATTGCTAATACTCGTCTTCGTTAAATAGAAAATCTTCCTTAGAAGGATAATCGGGCCAAATATCTTCGATACTGTCGTATACATCGCCCTCATCCTCGATTTCCTGTAAATTTTCCAACACTTCCAACGGTGCACCTGAACGAATTGCATAGTCTATCAACTCATCTTTAGTTGCGGGCCAAGGCGCATCCTCTAACTTTGAAGCTAATTCCAGTGTCCAATACATAGTCGTAAATTTTATCTATTTAAAAATTAGAACGCAAAAGTAGTAATTTTTATCTTATTTGCAAGTTTTCTGCCATATTTTTTCGTCTCTATTGGCAATAAAGTTTAATTTTCTCGATAATATATACAGATAATCAGAAATTCGGTTCATATATGCCAATACATCAGAGGATATCACTACGGTTTCACCTAAAGATAGAATTCGTCTTTCAGCCCGACGGCATACCGTTCGGCATATATGAGCATGAGCAGCGGCACGAGTCCCTCCGGGAAGAATAAAACTAGTTTGAACAGGTAGTATCTCATCTATCTTGTCAATAGCATTTTCAATTATTGTTATCTCATTACTATCAAGTATAGAAGCCTGAAGCAACTCTGTTCGAGACTGATCTGTAGCGAGATAAGAGCACACTACAAATAAATTATTTTGGATTCGCTCAACCATAGATTTGTCCTGATCATCATCAATGAATGTCACAAGCATACCCAAATGCGAACTAAGTTCATCCACTGTACCATAAGCCTCTAAACGGGCATCGGTCTTTACTACTCTTACACCACCGACAAGACTTGTTGTCCCGTCATCACCCTTACGGGTATACACAGAAATCTTTTTCATAAAATTAGAAATTAACTACATAATGCTGTTTATAATAACTTATATTGAAAAATACGATGCCAACATAATAAAGATCAAATGTGATGACTGCATTCTTATTCTGCACGACCTCATGCCAGAATGCTTTTGTATCATTGTTATTATGTATCCCCTCAAGTATAATGATACTATTCGAAGTAATCTTTTGCAAAGCCCGTTCAAAGGTATCTCGATAACAACTATCGAGTACTATCCTAAAGAGATCCACACGATCGATACTGTCCATATTACAGGTATCTGCTACTGAAGAATCCAGCCATCGCAGATCAATCCCGCCATGAGCCAGAAGAAACGCTTTATCTAGAGAACTTGTAGCAGTACAATACTCTGCCACAACATTTGGTTGAATATAGTTTGCTAATCTGAAATACAATCTGGCCAGTCGGGATCTGATATGACCATCGACACCATACAATTTATCCAATTCTGAATAATTATAATAGAGGCCAGTCTGGTTAACGACCTCAGTGATAAAAGAATAAGCAAACGGAGACTGGACACCAAAGCCTTTGCTGTAGTGCATTCTTCTGATCCTTACCCACATACGTTTAATCATGATCGTTATCATTCTTCATTCGTACAAAGATAGTACAAAAAGTGTTTCAGTGCAAGAAATGCTAGGAAAATTTAACTCCATAAAAGTGATAAAGCATTAAACACAAAAACCCCCGTATGGAAATAAATCCTTACGGGGGTTTGTTGAAAAAAGGCGGCCTCCTA
>DAIOSW010000059.1:0-13131 GCA_036752365.1 Prevotella sp. | reverse complement strand
AGAATCGCCGTGCCGGTGCTCTCTCCGGAGGTATGAAACAGAAGCTTGCGCTTTCGTGCGCCCTGGTTCATCAGCCCAGAGTACTATTTCTTGACGAGCCGACCACTGGCGTCGACCCTGTGTCACGCAAGGAGTTTTGGCAGATACTACAACGATTACGCGAGACAGGGATGACCATCGTGGCCTCAACACCCTATCTCGACGAAGTAAGGCAATGCGAACGTATCGCCTTTATCAACGAAGGTAAAATCTGCGGAACAGGTACACCCGAGCATATTCTCAATCAGTTTAAGGATATCTTCTGTCCCGAAGGACTTACCCGCGCCGAAGAGAAAAAAGCCAAGGATAACGACGATGTAATCGTCGTAAAAGACCTTTGCAAGACATTCGGCACATTCCATGCCGTCGACCATATATCATTTTCTGTACATCGTGGTGAGATATTCGGTTTTCTAGGTGCCAACGGTGCAGGAAAGACCACAGCCATGCGCATGCTCACGGGACTAAGCCAGCCCACCGGCGGTGAAGGTACAGTAGCCGGGTTTGATGTCTCCACACAATTTGAGGATATCAAGAGACACATCGGGTATATGAGTCAGAAATTCTCTCTGTATGAGGATCTTAAGGTATGGGAGAACATACGGCTCTTCGGAGGTATCTATGGCATGAGCAACGACGATATCAATACAAAGACAGACCATCTGCTCTCCCGCCTCGGAATGGCCAAACACCGTGATACCATAGTCAGAGAGCTTCCCCTAGGCTGGAAACAGAAACTGGCATTCTCTGTCGCCATATTCCATCACCCGGATGTGGTGTTCCTTGATGAACCCACCGGTGGTGTTGACCCGGCCACACGCAAGGATTTCTGGTCACTCATTTATGAAGCTGCAGCCGACGGCATCACTGTATTCGTTACCACTCATTACATGGACGAAGCCGAATACTGTGACCGGATTTCCATCATGGTCGACGGACAGGTCAAGGCTCTCGGCACACCGGTTGAACTCAAACAACAGTTCGGTGCAGCCGATATGGACGAGGTATTCACACAATTAGCCCGTAAGGCTCAACGTAAATCAGATTAAGAAGATGAACACATTCATGTCATTTGTTTCCAAAGAGTCACGGCACATCCTGCGCGACCGCCGTACACTGCTTATCCTGATCGGCATGCCTATCGTGATGATGCTACTCTTCGGTTTCGCCATCACCACCGAAGTGCGTAATGTGCGCTTGATTATTGTCACCTCATCGATGGATAATGCAACACAACGCATTTCTGACCGGCTCAATGCATCCGAATATTTCAATGTAACCTCCTGTGTTTCTACAGCTGACGAAGCAAAAAAGATACTTGAAAGAGGTAGTGCAGATATGGCTATTGTATTCTCCCCACGTTTTTCCAATCATATCTATGACGGTTCTGCGGCAGTTCAGATCATCGCCGACTGTGCTGATCCTAACATGGCCATCCAGCAGAGCAATTATGTGCGTCAGATTATCATGGCAGAGCTGATGAAAGGTGGTGTAAAAAATGGTGGCTCCATGATCAAACTGCTATACAACCCACGCATGGAGAGCGCATACAACTTTGTGCCGGGAGTGATGGGTATGATTCTGATGATCATCTGCGCCATGATGACATCCATTAGTATCGTGCGGGAAAAAGAACGCGGAACGATGGAAGTGCTTCTGGTCTCCCCCATCCGACCTATTCTGATCATCATCGCTAAGATGATACCCTACTTCATTCTTGGCATCCTCGATCTCACATTCATCCTTACCATATCCTACTTCATTCTACATGTGCCTATCGCCGGGAGTCTCATGTCACTTGCTGCGGTATCAATGCTCTTTCTCATTGTCGCACTGTCATTAGGTCTTTTGATCAGCGTGCTCACAGAGACTCAGGTGGCAGCCATGCTAGCCTCAGGTATGATTCTCCTCATGCCGTGTATCATGCTCTCCGGTATGATCTATCCCATTGAGAGCATGCCAAGGATACTCCAGATAATAGCAGATATAGTCCCTGCGTCATGGTTTATCTCAGCCTGCCGTAAACTGATGATTATGGGTGTCAGTATCACCATGGTGTGGCGTGAGATTGTGGTCATGACATTCATGGCTGTGCTGCTCATCACGGTCAGCCTGATTAAATTCAAAAAACGATTGGAATAGTAATTAAGTTATGATATTAAACTATTTAATAGAAAAGGAGTTCAAGCAGATACGTCGTAACAGCTTTCTGCCTAGGATGATTATCATGTTTCCCATCATCATCATGCTCGTCATTCCGTGGATAACCAACCTCGAAGTGAAGAATATCAATTTACGTGTTGTCGATAATGACCACAGTTCCACCTCGCAGAGAATGGTTCACGAGATGGAAGCCTCCAAATATTTCATCTTTCAGGGTATCTCACCCTCTTATGATGATGCCATCAGGGACGTGGAAAGTGGCAATGCCGATATTATCGCTGTGATCCCGCAGCACTACGAGCGTGACCTTGTCAATAATCATCCCACCAATGTTCTCATAGCCGCCAATTCCGTCAACGGCACAAAGGGCGGCATGGGTTCAGCATATCTTTCCAGCATCATGACCCCATCGACTTCCATCAAGGAACCAATCTCCGTTCTCAATCTCTTTAATAAATACCAGGACTACAAGGTATTCATGATTCCGGCCCTTATGGCCATACTCCTTATTCTCATGTGCGGTTTTATGCCCGCTCTCAATATTGTAGGTGAAAAGGAGTCGGGCACCATTGAACAGATCAACGTCACTCCGGTCAGCAAATTCTCATTTATCCTAGCCAAGATCATCCCCTATTGGATTATAGGTCTTCTTGTCATGACTATCTGTTTCATCCTCTCATGGGCTGTCTATGGCATCACCTCTGCCGGGCCGCTACCCCTCATCTATCTGCTCGCTATCCTTATGGCCCTCATCATGAGTAGTCTGGGGCTGATCATATCCAACTATAGCGACACCATGCAACAAGCAATGCTTGTCATGTGGTTCTGCATGGTCTGTTTCATCCTTCTCAGCGGACTTTTCACCCCTGTCAGAAGCATGCCCGACTGGGCACAGGACCTCACCCTCATCAACCCGATGAGATACTTCATTGACGGAATGCGTACGGTCTTCATTCGAGGAGGAAATATCATTAGTATCAGCCGGCAGTTATTATCGTTATCTATCTTTGCCACCGTAATGAGTCTTTGGTCTATCTGGAGTTATAAGAAGAACAATTAGTCTCATTTCTCACAAAATAAATACCCCTGCAATTGACTGCTATATCAATTACAGGGGTTTGTTAATCCTAATCTATAAATCTATTTTACCGTATACTCATTTGTTTGACGTATATTTATCTTTAATCTTTTTCACCAGAAGCAATAGATTATCATAATGCAAACGGTTGATGGTTCCTTCTGCTACTGACGATTGCTGATTATTAAGATATTTCTCTATTTTATCAAGATGTTGTTGTGCGTAAAGTATGACATCCGAACGATTGGCAGAAACATTAATACCTGATAGATCTTTCTCTGAAGGATTCAGTATATTATTAACATATATGATATACGTACGTTCCAGCTGACGACGATAGTCATTCTTTTGTTCATTCTTGTCATTAAGCGGTTTCCATACGGTAGAGAACACATCGTTAAGATATTCATCCACAGGATATGGCTCACTCGCACGCAACTCGGCTGTATGGATATTATAGATCATGCCGGGCGCCAATAATAGAGCCAGGACTGTGCTCTGACGATTACTAATCTCATCAACAGCATCAAGACCTAACTTATTAACCACGTCATCCGGATACAGCCATAATGGAGCATCAAAAACTTGACGACCAATCCAATCAACAGCCTCTTTCTCTTTCGAACGTGGAACATAGTCGTAAGGAGTCTCCCCTGGTACCGTATTGACATAACGGCCACAAATATTTTTCTGAACATGAATTGTATATCGTGTGAACTGTGCTCGTACAGCCTTGTGTATCGTATTTAAATCATCATATTGACCGTCAGGTTGCGCTGTCCATTCCAAAATATTAGTCATCACACGTTTAAGATTCTTGATACCATAGTCACTGGCTTTCATATTATCATCCCCTAAGTCTTCACTTTGACTGCGTGGATCCATTCCCTTACCTTCGTCTCCACTGAAACTCAAACTTGGATTTGCTTTCAATGTCTTTGATACCTCTGCACGAAGTGCTTTCTTTTCAGTCACAGCATCTTTGAATTCTGGACGACACTGGTATCCCCATTTTATTGCCCATAAGTCATAATCATTGATACGTGGGAAAAGTCCTTTCTCAGATATTCCATCTTCAGGTTGTGCTACATAATTAAAACGAGCATAATCCATGATGGAGATCGTATGTCCATGAGCCTCAACCCATTTTTTATCACGAAGTTTTTCTACCGGAGTAGCACTACTTGCACACATGTTATGACGTAGTCCAAGCGTATGTCCCACCTCGTGTGATGAGACAAAACGTATAAGTTGTCCCATCAATTCATCATCAAAAGTCATCTTACGTGCACGTGGGTCAAGTGGTCCACATTGTACCATATACCATTTTTTCAATAGATTCATGACATTATGATACCAACAAATATGACTCTCTATGATTTCTCCGCTACGTGGATCCACAATACGTGGCCCATAGGCGTTTTCATTCTCGGAAGGTAAATATCTCAACACACAGAAACGGGCATCGTCAAGACTCTTTGTCGAATCGTTAACCCAGTCTTTTGCGACGATGGCGTTTTTAAATCCGGCAGCCTCAAATGCCTTATTCCAGTCATTAATACCTGCCTTGAGGTATTTTCTCCATTTTTTAGGAGTCGCAGGATCGATATAATACACAATCTGTTTCTTCGGTTCAGTTAATTCTCCACGACGATAGCGTGACATATTCTTTGGCTCCAGACGATAACGTGATATGATCGACTCATGCTCTGTTGTCTGTTGATCATCAGAGAACTCAGTATAGGTATCTGAGAAATAACCAACACGCTCATCCTGTAGACGTTTCTGCATTGGTACCTTTGGTAACATCACAATACTTGTGTTCAGACTTAAAGTCACAGAACCAGTTTGTGTTGCAGGTACCTTCCCTTCTGATACACTATATGTTCGTAATGTCTGCACTTCAACATTAATCGGATAAGTCTTGATCGTATCTATAAACGATCTGTCAGTGACCATGCCGCCGACGTTAAGAATACCTTTATCCTTTGATGTAAAACCTGTCAATTTATTGTCTGCAAGCAACAGTTTTGAAACGTTTACCAATTGTGAGTTTGTTTTTGGGTTTCTTCCTATTACATCAAGTTTATAAATGATAGGATCTATTGTGGATTGTTTCAAAGCTGACGAGATATTATCCTCTGGATCTGAATATTGTGATTGAACATATTCACGTAAGAATAATGTGCTGGAATTATATTGTTCGAAATATATTGCACTCCGGTTGACCTCTTCCCCACTCAACATTTTAAAGCCTTGAGGAACTCCTGTAAACCGTGTAACGACCAACATCAGACGGCCTAGCAAGGAATCTGGAATTTCAAAATACCATTCTCCTTTGATATGGCGGGCTGTAAACATCCCGACATGTTCAGTACCGCCATCTTTTAGCAACCTTTCATAAGCAGACAATTCTTTCTTTGCTCCTGCTTTCTTGGTTGTATCCATCATACAGCATTTCATTGTATCTACTTTAGCTGCAACAGTATCTTTGCCGGCTAAAGTCTTAAGCAAGGCTCGGGTGTGATACCCGAAACCTTGCGTAATGAATACTGCAACAATAGTTATTATAAAAAAGAATCTTTTCATTACTTGTTATTTCTCTGTATTATTTGTTATATTTGTATTTTTAGCTCTTACATCTTCCGGGAAAGGAATAACATACAGACGTGAGTCCGGAGCCAATGTATAGGTCTGTCGTGTTGTTGCTGTCACGATCGGGAACGTACGTGTTATCGTCTTTGCATAATCGGCCTCCACATTAAGACGTTTCAAATCCCAATAACGATGGAATCCAAAAAGCAATTCCTTACGGCGCTCGTCAATAACAGCCTGCACCATGGCTTTCTGCGTTGAAGGTTGTGCAAGCGTAGCTTCATCACCTTTGATACGTTTTACGCGCAACTGATTAAGCACCCCTGTTGCCTCCTTAATATTTCCCAGACGAGCTTCAGCTTCAGCCAATATCAGATAAACTTCTGCGGTACGCAAACCAACAGCCATATACTGGAATTTGGTATATGTTATGGATGTATTCCATAATGCTGCACCAGAACCTTCATCGAAATAGTAGACACTATTGCCCGTCGTCTTGAAGAAAAGATTTAAACGCTCATCATTTGATCCGTACAATGCCACAAGTTCAGGACTGATCATACCGTAAGTATAAGCAGGATTATCTGAATAAGAACCCTGATAGGCATAATTTAACACCTCAGGATTGCCACCCTTAGCATAAGTTGCAATCTTCATCGGTCCTCCGGCTTTCTCTAAAGCGACATAGTCAATAAGAGAATTATTTAGGGCCAGTGATTGTGTGGCAGCCTCTTTGGCATCACTCCAATCATGATGGAACAGACATACAAGGGCTTTCAACGCATATCCGAAGGCTTTTGACGGATGGTAAACAGTTGCCGGTGTTACTTGTAACAAAGGGAGAGATTCATTGATATCCTTTAAGATAAATGTGTAAACGTCAGCTACACTTGATTTAGAAGGAGTAGCCTCCAGATCATACTTATCCATTATCGCTATTCCTCCGTCAGTTGCTGCTGTCGATGGATTATATGCCTTAGCAAAAGTATTGACCAAGACAAAATGATCCCATGCCCGCATGATCTTTGCTTCAGCCTTTGCTAACTGTTTTAAAGAATCTGAACCAGTACTATTATCAATGCCGGAAATCACAATATTCGAACGAAGTATATAGTCATAACAGTTCTCATACAAGTTATTATCAGAAAGAGTAAGACGGTTGGCATTCTCATTGAAAGTCATGTTGATGCCATCAAAACTCTTGTCTTCATTACCGATGATGTTTGATTCCTTTGACCATGCATTATCGCTGAGCAAAGCAAAAGCAGTAGGATAATAACAACGGTTTGGATATGCCACCAGTTCATAGTAGGTTTGTGTAGAATCTACAGTTTTTTTACCTGTTGGTGTAATGTCAACATAATCGTCGCAAGCCGTATAGCCTAATGAACTAACAGCAAATAAAATATATAATAATTTACGCATGTCTTTAATTATTTAATTAGAAACTAGTTGAAAAACCGATAGAATATGTCTTTGGCACAGAAATTCCACGTGTACCGGTATTGAGACCGTAACTCTCAGGATCTATTTGATTACCTGCCTTACACCATGTAAAGAGATTGTTTACCTGGAAAGTGAATTTAGTAGATCCTATTCCAATCTTTGTGCATATATCTGTAGGCAAATAGTAGGCAAGGCTTACACTACGTAATTTAATGTAGTCAGCATCCTTGACATTTATATCACCATACTGCCACCACTCTTGGAATGTTGATGCATAGGATTTCACTGATGAAGGCATATCTATGTAGAGTCTTACATTTCCATTTGCGTCAGTTGCTGACCATCTGTTTGTTATGGCAGAAATTGTTTGAGTGCCTAGTTTGTCATTCATATCAGTAACACAGTTACGCAGTTTATTGCCTCCTGAGTATATGAAGAGTGTATTAAGTTCAAATCCCTTATATTTCAGGTTGAATGTAACAGATCCGTTATATTTTGGAGTTAATGTTCCCATATTTACCAGGTCAGACGTTCCCTTGATAGATGAAGAATACGTAATACTCTTAACTGTACCATCCTCATTAAAGGTGACAAGGTCATTGCCATCCTTGTCAACTGCGATAGGATAACCATTCTCTATACGGTCGATATGATAAGCCCAAAGGGTGTTATAACTAGTACCTTCCATAAAATAGTTTTGCGGACTGGTTATAAACTCTGTGGCATAATCAGACTCACTATGATCAACCTTCAACATTTTATTATCGTTATGAGAATATGTCAAGCCTACAGAGAAATCCCAATCATGATTACGGACAATATTGCCGGTCAATGAAACTTCAACTCCGCGGTTTCTCATTTCTCCATTGTTTACTACTCGTGATGCGGCACCAAGTGTCGGGTCCATATAGCGACGAACAAGCAAATCAGAAGAATGACGGTTGTAATATTCAACCGTACCATTAATGATATTATTGAGCACACGGAAGTCTAGTCCAATGTTATAGGTAGCCGTCTTCTCCCAACGCAATTTTGGGTTTGGAAGGTCATCATCATTATAATTCAGATATGTAGACTTTATCGGATTACTTTGTGTCTTTTCTGTAACTACAAAATAGGTAGTTGAACTTTGGTCAACATTACCATTCACACCATAGGTCATACGGAGTTTCAGATAGTCAAGCCATGAAAGATCTTTCATAAACTTCTCTTCGGTAACAACCCATCCTGCACCCAATGACCAAAGGGGATGCTTTTGATTCTTGATATCAAGTCCAAACAAGTCAGCTTCATCCCAACGGATACTACCCGAAAGATTATATCTGTATTTATAGGAATAACTTGCATTTCCATAGAAAGACGCATAACGGTGTCTGACCTCCTGTTGGGTGGTAGATAGTCCGCCAAGCGTTATCGTATTACCCGACAACACACTTGTTCCGATACCCTCATACAATGATTCCCAATTCATACGATCAGATGTCAGAGTCTGGGGATCATATCCGTACATAAGCTGTTGTATCAGTCGTGGAGTTCTATTTTCACGAAACTCCATACCCACTATTGCGTTTATATTATGATTACGCCAAACCTTATTGAAATCTATCTGATTACGCAACGTATAACGGTTTGTATTTTGCTCACTTTGATAATAGCGACCACCATCAGGCAGGTTTGCCCCTGTTGATGAAATCATAGAGTTGGATGTCATTCTCATCAGATAAGAGTCCGCTGCATCATATTGCTCTGTCTTATTCTGGCTCCATTCATACTGATACAAGAAATTATATTTGAACATATTGAGGAACCTCGCTTCGAGACTGACAAAAGGACGCAAACTCACATTATGTGTTTTTGTTATGCTCTCATCAAGAGAATTCAGCACATTAAAGCCAAATGATTTATAAGGAGAGACGCCTTCATACTGACTTACCACCGAACCGTTGTATGCACCGCCAGAATATCCACTCACATTGACATACGGTGAGATATACCGATTTCCGTCTGTATCCAATATCTGTTCATAACGCTGTTGCATATCATAGTTTGTATAAGAGTTATAAGGTGTGTTCTTGTTCGCAATCTTTGCATCAATACCTGCTGAAACTTTGAGCCACTTATTAATCTCATAGTTTGATTTGTAATACAAAGCGAAACTATTACTTTTATCACTGACAGAACGATTCTTGTCATTCTCCATATTGAAAGAGAGATAATGATTACTTCTATCTGCCTTTTGAGAGATACTGATATTATAACGTTGTGTGAAAGCTGTACGCCATGCATTATCACGATATTGTTCATAATAATCATTATTGCGCCACTTTGCTACAGTTGAGCTAACATCATCAGCTGTCACCGTGCCTTTCTCTTGGTTGAGATATAACTGATAGAGTGGATTATAATAATTTGATTTGAAGGAGCCAAGGAATGTTGCTGCACTACCCGACTCTGCCACTCCTGCATTGAATACAGCAGTCTGATAATCAATAATATCGCTTGAGGAAGCCAAGTCAAGACTGGTAAAATTTGGTTTACTCGTAATAAACCAGTCTGCATTGACAGTCACTCGGGCATTTTTATTTTTAGGCTGTTTCGTCGTTATTACAATAACGCCATTAGCGGCCAATGCTCCATAGATACTCGCAGCAGCAGCATCTTTGAGTACAGTGATGCTCTCAACAATATATGGATTAATATCTGCAAGAGTCATATTTGTAGGCATATCATTAATCACAATAAGAGGCTGAGTGCCTACATTACTGGAGAAAGTACCTATACCACGCAATATCGGTTCCATTTCACCTGTGTTAGGATTAATATCCATGCGCAATCCGGCCACCTGTCCTTCGAGTGAAGATAAGAGGTCTTTATGCATCTGATTGTTCAACTTCGTCGAGTCAACAAAACCGAACGCGCCGGTAGAACGTTCACGACTCAATCGCTGATAACCTGTAGACACCACGGCTACCTCATCAAGTTGATTACTAGCCTCATGTAACAATACGTTTATATTCCTGCGGTCTTTCACAGTTGTCTGATAAGGTTCCATACCGATATAACGGTATACAAGTACAACATTACCATTAGCTACTGTAATATTGTACTTACCTTCAGCATTCGTTGTTGCTCCATGCCCTGAGCCCTTAATTAGGACACTCGCCCCTAAGAGCGGTTCACCATTTCTATCTGTTATCGTTCCCGTCACAATGCGCTGTTGAGCCTTAACTTGTATAAGCCCTACAAATAGGAGCAATACTGCAATAAGGCTGGTTCTTTTAAAAATACTGGACTGTTTCATCGTATTTATTTTTTTTATTTATAATCGGTAAACATTTATACCACTGAATTTAGTTTTTCCACCTGTCGAAGAAAAGCATATAGTAGAGAAAGGTTTGTGTTGTTTTAGATTACCATTAACTGCAATCCTGCCTTCATCGACAAATACATCGAGATGATTCTTATTGACAAAGATGTCAAGACGAAAAGTTCCTCCTTCACACAAGTCAAGAGGTGCTGATCCTATTTCACTTTCTGCATCTTTGATCGTCAATTTCCCCACAGTCATATCAAAGCAAATATGGCATGAGTCACCATTCTCATTACATAATAGCAAAGTTGATGTCCGGGATGTATCTGGCATTATGTTTATTTCCATTTCAAAGTGCCCTTCACAAGATTTCAGTACATTAGTTACTGTCATCTGCCTCTTCACGTTGAAACTCATAACCGTTGATGTATCTTTACGTATTTTTCTCGCCTCTCTCACGATATTTGACGCCAGATATACCCTGCCAACATTTGAGAACAATGTAAGTTCTCGCAACATACCAGCAACAGGCTGTGCGAGAACACGGTCATCATTCGTTTGATAATATACAGTGTTACCTGTATTATGACCATAATCCGCATGACGATATATTGCATTTACATCCTTCACAAAAGCTTTCCTTTTCATCGAGCCAATAATGTAACGGCTTCCTGTAGAGTCATTATTGTTTGTCATAACATACCTCATGTTGCCATAGTCATAATCCACAGGCAACTTGAAACATTTTGTCTGCCTTAATTTAATGTCACTACCTAAAAAATGCATACCGTCGGTATCTTGCGCATGTGCAACAGATGCATTAAATGTCACGGCAGTTGACAAAATAGAAACCAATATATAACTATTTATTTTCATTGTTGAATAAAATTTTAGTGTAGTGACATTTTTTATTTATTTCCTGTATTTACAACATTCGGGTAAACTATTATATGCATTCTGGGATGCCTTCACTCCACCTGCATCATGTCCTATTTTTAGAAGAGCCTTCTGCACATCCTTCGGTGAAGTTATCTTATCGTCGTATACTACTGCCAACTTCTGTGTTTTTTGATCCCAAATAGCAGAAACTACACCTTTTACACTCTTTGTAGTCTTCTCTATTCGCGTCTTGCACATCTCGCACTTACCGCCTACATTGAACACTGTCTTTACTGTTTTTGCTTGAGCAACTCCTATACAGAGTACTGCAAGCGTTGATAAAATTAATTTTCTCATAATCATTTATTAATATAGTACTTGGTTCATCTTTGATTTTTCTATATTTGACAGTTTCGTATATGAATGCCTGTAATGACCATGATCTGTTGATTATCACCGAATCAGGTTCGGCATCAACAGTCATGCACTCTTGGAATATATTTGGAATGCCAGTAAAAAGAAACAGTAGCAAACCCATCCATCATGATCACAAGCAACACGATTACTGTTACTATTCTGTTTTGCACAAAATATTTAATTATATGATTTAGCTTAAGATGATTCTAATAAGGCAAAATCATTTATGGACGAATAAAAATGATTATTCGTCCTAAGTAGTCTTATGCTAATGTGGGTGGTGCTCTGAGACCATGATGATCGAAGAGTTTAATTGGATGATAAGGAGACAGATAGTTGAAATCCGTTTCCGTGCCGCCCTCCTCTACGTCAATAAAAGATAATATTAAAGTTGGTAAATCACCATGAAACCAGTCATTAAAAGACAACAAAGGGTGTATGTTCACCTGTTGTCCCTGCATGTATTGTGACTGTATTCGGTGAAAGTGTTTCACATGCTTGCATCCATCACATTGAGAATTCTCGTTCATGCAGCATGTCATTTCTTCACCAATATCTGTAGTAAACTGAATACCATTAATCACAACTCCCAAATACTCACCTCCGCAGAAGTGAACAGTTGCATTTATACCAATGGTGCTTACCAATAATATAAAAATGAGCGTAATACTAGCTAATCGTTTCAATATTGTTACAAAAATTTTGCCAAAGGTATTAATTTTCCTGAAATTTACTTATTTTTATTTATTTTATTTGGCTATCATTAGTTTTTTTTATTATTAAATATACATAAGAAATACATGATGAAAATACGTAAATAGTGCCTAACCGGCCTTTCTCCAAACTAATCATCTGATCACTTAACCTCTACAGGTGGTCATATTGCCTTAACATATCCCTGTTTGAATTCCACAAATAAAATCCTCAAAAAAAAATTCTTCTTAACTTAGCCAATTCAAGTACATGTATCGCCTTGCTATCACATTTTAAGAAGGAAATAGGTTGCCTGTTGCTGGTATTCTCTAAAGTTGTTTATAAATAAAAAAGACTGTTACCCGGAAGCTTAACTCTTTTATCAAATAGTTATAGACTGTAATTTTTGGCTAAATGTAGTAATATTTGATATTTTTAATAAAATATTAAAAATAAGTAACTATTCAGCGAATACATACCATCATGCGATCTTAACCCTCCAATCCATATT
>DAIOSW010000058.1:10573-13173 GCA_036752365.1 Prevotella sp. | reverse complement strand
AATATAGGGACAGGGATAACAACTACGTATGGTACACGTGTCAATACGCGTGTGCCTTCCGGAAATTACTGGGCCCGTTGGCAAGGCTCCGAAGCTCCCGAGGTTATATATAATCCTCATACGGAATATTATTATCTTTTTCTCGCGTATGATGGACTTGCTGATAAATATAATACCCGTGTTGGTCGTTCCAAGAGTATTCTCGGTCCTTATCTCTCGATGAATGGTACCAACCTGACCTCCACCGGAGGTGATTGTTATCCCGTACTTACGCATCCGTATAAGTTTAAGAGTTTCAATGCTACAGATCTGGCAACGGGCATCTGGGGATATGAAGGTATCAGTCACTGTTGTGTGTTCGATGATGGTTGGGGCAACTGGTATTTTGCCTCCCAGGCACGTTGTGAAGCCGGCTACCAGAATAACAGTTACGCAAATGCTCTGATGATGGGACATGTACGTAGTATGGCCTGGACGGCAGACGGATGGCCTGTGGTCATGCCTGAGCGTTATGCCAATGTGGCTCAGGCCTCTCTTAATGACAGTGACATGGTAGGTACCTGGGAAACAATTTATCTCGCCTATATTAATGGTACTGATGCCAATGCGCAGGACACAAGCACCTATATGTCACTTGCGTCAGATCATACATTTACTGATTTTAATACGGGAAACAGTGCTAACGGAGGTATCTATAATACAAAAGGCACATGGGAGTTTGATTCTGCCAACAATTATCTTACGTTACATGTAGGTGGATATACTTCAGCAGGATATACCTATAAGTTTTGCGTGCAGCGTGAACTTGATTGGGAACTTACTACGCGTAAACCAACTATTGTATATGCCGGTTATAACTCCACAGGAACCCGTACTTATTGGGGGAAAAAGGTGGATAATTAATAATATCAATTGATCTGAAAATTAGTAAGGTCAGATGAAAAGCAAAGCCGTCTTCAATCACTTGAAGGCGGCTCTTAAAGATAAATCCTAATAATATACTATTTTACTACTAATTTTAAGGTATCTTGATTATTTTCATTGAAAGCTTGTAGCATGTAGACACCTTTTGTCAGTTTCGCAGGGAAATGAAATGTACTGCTCTCTGTGAAGTTTTGCTGATAGATAAGGTTGCCGTTGGATGAGAATAATAAGACAGGAACTATCTTATGGTGTTCCCCGCTTATTGCAAGCATCACATCTTCACCTGCACTGATCTTATTTTTTGCGAGTGATATATTAAATTTGTCGTTGTCAATCTTGGTATTCTCAATAGCGGTGTAATTGAATGCCGGATCCTTTAGCGTCAACGTCCAATCATACCATTTGTAGGCGCTGTTTGCAGGCTGCCATGTGTTGTTTCCCATTTTTATACGATAGTCGTAATGCGCTTTGCGGGTAGCTTCACCATAATAGATATAGTCAGTATTGGTTACGACAGCGAAGACAACAGAATTAGCCGGAGCTTCCGGTAGAATCATCGAACAGGTTCCATTGCTTACAGGACGGCTGTAGTAGGCCTTCCCTGCTTTTGTACGGTAGCACAGCTGACATACCATGTTCTTTCCTATCGGAAGAAAATCAACGCTGATACTGTCTCCCTTTTTACCACTGACGATGAGTGGAATCTGATTCGCACCACTCCATCCCGGTGTCGTACGGTATTCCGGTTTGTACCATCCGGTGGAATCTCCACCAAGTGCTGTCATATTTGCGTAAGGAGTTGCTTTCCATGCCTTAGGCGACAACCATGTAGGCATATTGTCGACGGCAGCCTCACTGATGATATTGGTCTGGAAACAACCATTAAGAAGAGACTTGAAAGCACCTGACCATTTCCCCAAATCGAGTGTAGCCTGTTTAGAACGGTATTCGACGATGAGATGGCGCATTTGAAGTTCTCCCAGACTGTCGGCCATACCTTCAAGAACACGTCCCGGACAATAACGCCATATCCATGGCACACTTCCAACTCCCAAAGTCTCACCTAAAAACATAGGCCAGTTGTTGGCATACTGAACACCGCCAAGTAGATTACGCCATGTACAAACCTGCTTGTTATCACTGTTATACATATTTACTCCCTCAGCACTTGGTCCACCGAAACTGTCATCCTGTAACCAACCACTATAGCACTCTATTGGCATGAATGGAGCAACGATAGCCGCAGCATCAAGGAATCCCAGTTCTGAGTAGTTGCCGGTTTGTTGAGCTGATGCCTGAGCCTGGAGCCAGGTGTTACCTCCCTCTTGGAACCATGCAGACTGTTTACAACCTGGCAGGTCAGCCAATACGGCATGGATGCCTTCGTGCACACAAGCATTCTGTTGTGAAACTTTATCTCCATAAGGGCATTTAGGGTCGAAACTGTAAATCGGATAATATGAAAGCAGAACATCGGGCCAGCTTTGTCCATTATAGGTAGTTGCGCTTTGCCATCCTCCCAGAGCGGTGGAGTCTTCTCCGTCAGTATAAAGTCCACTTCCAAAAACATCCACAGTGCTGTAATATCCGTTCTTTGCACGTTTATCAGGGGGCCATCCCATCACATCACGGAAGTAAGCGAAGTCGGTGTTCATCTTCTTCAGCAATAGTACCAT
>DAIOSW010000058.1:0-10563 GCA_036752365.1 Prevotella sp. | reverse complement strand
CGGTATCTGTTACCAGACTGCGTTTTTTAGGTCCATATCTCACTGCCCACCATCCGTCGGCTTTATACCCTTTCATATTGACATTTTCGGGCAGCAGTTTTGTTGGTGCTTTCAGAGCAGGAAACTCCTGACGGAAATTGTAATTGAGTTTAGGAGAGTAGCTGGGCCATACATATCCCACTTCAGGATTAATAGCACCATTAATGCTTACAGTATATCTTAGCGTCGTCTCCTTACCACACGAACGCATATATGTGACTGTGTAGAAGCCTCCATGACTCTCTTTAGTTAAAGAGACTGTGGGAGTGGTTGCCGTAAAGCCGTCCGGTCCTGACCAGTTCCATACCGGTGTTTCCTCTTCTCCGACCGGAAGTGTGAGCTGTGGACACATGGTAATGGTTTCATTATCATTCAGTTCGATTGTACCGCTGCTAATATTGCTACCACCATTCTTCTGATACATTGCTGTCAGTGTGGCTGCTTCGCACGATGTCGTCTCATATCCATATACGTAGAACTCGGTCATACCTTGTGCAGCAGCACCTTTCATATAAAGTCTGATACGATTCGTGTACATCGTATCCGTCTGTGTAGTTGTACGGGCAATTGTCAGGTCTGTGGCTTTTGTCCACTGATGTCCGTCCCAATAAGAGATATAAGCTGCTGATGGTAAATTGATATTGCCATTTACATACCACAGTATTTTTGTATTGATGATCTGGTGAGCGTATTCCCAGTCCAGCTCAATATACTGCCATGTGTCATAAAAACTCTCACCACGATAATTTTCCCATATCGTGGCGGTATTATTATCATTAATATTACTTGTGTTGAATCCGTCAGTAGTATATGACGCTGTGGCGGTTGCCTTCAGGGCCAGATTCGTTTTGATTGCGGCATTCAGATTTGTTGATGTAAGCAACATGCCTAGCATGGCTGTAGTAAATACGGTTAATATACGATTCATAGTCAATACATTGATTTTTCTAGCCGCAAAGATATATTGAATAACTTTAGCGGAATAGAAAAATCATCTAATAAGATAGAAAAATCGTTGGAAATGATTGATAATGATACTGTTCAAATTTTATTTAATACCAAAATCTTTTTGTTGTTGTTCTACTTCCTTGAGGATCTTATGCCTCTCCGCATCCGTCATCTTTTGTTTGTCAACAATGACAGTAGGGTGGAACTTTGCCGTATTGTTGTCTGCTGTCTCACTGTAGCATGCTGATATGTCTGCAGGAATACTGCTGAAGGTGATAGTGTCAGCAGCAGGAGCGTAAGTCCCGTCATATAGAGAATGCGCGATGACTATTATTTGACCGGCTTTATTCGTTGATTGTACGAGTATTGGCGCACTCCCCCATTCCACGGCACGCGGATTGGCAGAAACAGAAGCATCACCCATGATCCGTCCTTCGCCTTCAACGGAAAATACCACCTCTTCCTTTGCGAGTCTGCGTACATTTCCGTTGTCATCGGTAATCTCTGCCACCACAACGATGAAGTCGCTACCGTCTGCTGTCAGTGATTTACCCAGACTGTCTACGTACAGACGTATCTTTGTGGAGCGTCTTGATGGCATCTTCTTTTCACTGCATACCACCTTACCATCTTTGATACCTTCGGCAAGAAGTGATATCTTCTCCATCTTATGTGTCTTATAACTGTAGTCGCGCGATTTGAGGAAGTCCCAGAATCCTTTAAAGATGACAGGTGAGTAGGGTATCTCTCCATCCTGATGTACTACGGGGAGAGTCATTATCTTATCACCCTCAAAGAGCGTGAGGCGTACACTGTCGCAATTAGAGAACACCACAACATCAGAGTCTGAGGAAGGTGTCATCTCGTTGGCAATGAATACCGACGGGCCACCATACTGAGTCTGACTGCGAAACATCTCGAATGCGTATTTCTTCTGACGGAAGGCATCATAGATCCCTCCGTAAAATGGATCTGGATGATAACCGCGTTGATGATCGAATGGATGCCACTGACAGCCCCCGATAAACTGGCGTTGAGCGTGATACATCAGTCCATAGGTATTGGCTAACGACAAAGCCTGCATGAGTTGGGGCTTTTCTCCCCAGCCACGGCTGCATCGGTTAATTGCATTGTGTGCATACCAGTCGTCAACGTATTCACCAAATTCTCTTGTGAAGATACACTTGTCGGGTGTCGTCTTCTTACCGATATCTTCAGGCCAACCGTAGATGACATCGTAATTCTCTTTCACTCCGGCAGAGTTCATATCCGCAGCTGCCACCGGACGATCCGGATACGGATATTCATCTCTCGTTATCTGAAGCGACTTCATGGCAAAGTCAGCAGGGAATCGTGTCTCGTTGAGGATTGGTTCCCACATCATGACACAGGGATGATTACGATCGCGGCGTATCATATCATGTGTGTTCTGATAGACTAACTCTCCGAATTTCGGATCTTTGTCCCAATACTGCCAGCCTGGGGTAGGAACGATGATAAAAAGTCCCAGTTCGTCACAGGCATCCATAAACGCAGGGTCTTGTGGATAATGGGCAGCTCTGACAATTGTCATGCCCGCATCGCGTAGTCGTTTAGCATCACGCCACTGCTGGCTGTTTGGCACGGCATTACCTACTAAGGCAAAGTCCTGATGGCGGTTACCTCCGATGAGTTGGTGATAAGGTTTACCATTGAGCCATAGACCCTCTTTTCCGCGGAATTCCACTTTACGGATGCCTATACGGACCATTCCGCCGTCACAGACTTTCTTTCCGTCTGTAACAGATAATTCCACTTGGTATAGATAAGGGTCTTCCGGCGACCATAGATGAGGCTTACTCATCGTCGCTTGAATCATTGCCGTCCTTCTTACACCGTCTTTCAACATCAGTTTTCCTTTGACGGTATTGACAACCTTCCCATGATGATCCTTGATCCTTGCTGTTATAGTGGCATTGGCAAATGATTTTGATATATTTTCCACCTCCACATTCATCAGTACCTGTGCGCTCTTTTCCGAAATATTCCCATAATGAACAAATACACCTCCACCGGCAACTTCGTTAGCTTCGATTGCATCAGTGATAGCCACAGGCGACTTGCCGATCAACCATACGTCACGGTACATGCCGCCATGATAGCAGAAGTCAAGTGCGGTCTGTTTCTTTCCCGGAGGATACGTCCCGTCATCACTATTGTCTGCTTTTACTGCGATGATACATTTATCGCCGGCCTTCACACCCTCTTTCGTCAGGTCGATGGTGATAGGAAGAAAACCTCCAAGATGTTCCTTGACCAGTTTGCCGTTCACATAGATGGACTGTTTACCCATGATTGCTTCAAAATGTACCGTCACATTCTTCCCTTCCATGTCGTCAGGCATAACGAAGTGTTTGCGGTACCATGCGATACCCTGATAGTTCCTACATCCGCTGGCCTCTGACGGTTCCAGTTGTACCGTATGGGGAGCACAAACGATCTCCCATTTGCTGTCATTGAAATCCCTCTTCTCTGCACTCGCTACGTCACCGAGATGGAACCTCCATCCCTGATTAAAATTATAGACAATACGCCCGCTACCTTTCAATGGGAATAATCCTGCGATGGAGGTAGGGATCTGTGATGAGATCGTAATAGAGAATAGTACTGCTAGTAGTAATGAGTATTTAATCTTCATAATGAATATTTTATTTCAATGTATTTCAATGTATTTAATTCGTTATCGGTGTCATATATACTTTTCATCATTGCTTGTCAGTCAGTTGCAGATCACTCTTGTTCAGGTAATCCTTTTGGGCATCAATAGCAATCAGTACCCGGTCGCTATTGTTCATGTATGCACCGTCATAAGCAAAATCTGTTATCTTGTTGTCAAACTCGCCAATATACTTCAGTGTTCCGTTTGATGGGTTAAACCACCATACACGTTTCTTTTCACCACTGATCTTTGTTAAGTCTATCTGCATGGGTCGGCCGCTGTAATTGTATATCATCATGTAATCGTTGCCACGTGTCGCAATGATCCTGTCGTACCGTTCACCATTCTGACCGACAATGATGGTTTGGTCAGGAATCCTTTCCGTGAACGGGAAAGTCAACATGAGCATCTTGAGATATTTCATCTGATTGTATCCCGGATCCTTGAGGGCATCCCACCAAGCTTTCTCTGCGCCGTAAGCCGGCTGTATTCCGGGACGCATAAACTGCATGATCGAGTTATGACCATAAGTGTGGCCGAAAGCCCCGGCAAACACAGACCAGTAGGCATATCGTCTGACATCACAGTCTTTCCAGCGGGGTTCATTGAAGTCATGCAGTCCTTGTGGAATATCCTCATACGAGGGTTCACCGTCGAGCACCGGTTTTAACGGGTTTATCGCCTGCGAAGCCTTCACGTATCTCCAGTTATCCTCTTCCGTATTCTCCTTGATCGTATAATCCCCATCGCCGCTGCGTTGACCGTACCGGCGGTGCCCGCTCTGGAACATATTGAAATCCAGCCATTCACGGTCATTAAACCATGTAGCCGATGTCGTTCTGCCTCTTGGATGATAAGTCATAAGATGATTGGGGTCAGCCTTTTTAATCGCTCTGGCCAGAGCATCCCATATCTCAGGATGTACGTCACCGCGGATATCACCACCAATCATCCAGATGATGTTAGGATGACTTTTATATCTGTTGCCTAGAAAAGTTCCGTATGCTTGTGCCTGTTTGATGTTCATCTTGTTTATCTGTGAACCCCAGATGCAGTCCATTGCAATGTAAATACCATTCTGTTCTGCCACATTCACAATATAATCCAGATGGTCCCAGTAGCCGTAGACACCTTTCTTATCGATATCCTTAAAATCAAATTCAGCATTGTTGGCTGTCTGACCGAATACGTTATAGGTAGGAATGGCATTCAGCACCTGAATCTGTTCCACATTAAATCCGGCCTCCTGTTCTTTATTTAGAAAGAATGCCACCTCATCTCGGTTCAGTCTTTCTGGTAATAGCCATGAAGTGTTGCCCAGCCAGAAAAATGGTGTTCCTTTTGCTGTCTGCAAGTATCGGTGATTCTCGGAAACAACCAGTTTACCTTCCGACCATGGCTTACATACTTTTGTTTTTGCCTGAATGCCAGTCACAATAAGCAATAAGGCCATGACTAATAAAGTCCGTTTCATATCAATGTTTATTACTCTTTATTTAAGGATATACGCTTCTCCTGTTTTTGTCTGGATGTCATACCCATCTTTTCATACATCGGGTAAAGCAGGGAGCAAATATACAAAATTATCATGAATCAACAAAACCTTTTCTATAAATCCCTTAGAACAACCGAGATCTCATTACTATCAATTCTTTAAATAGAGATTATTCGGTTCTTCTCAAAACGCACCACATTTTGAGAAGAACCTCCCAGAAAATCAAATATAACGATACCAAAAACATTCAAAGAGGCTTATAGTATTAAGGATACGGTAGTTATTACTCCAGATAATTATTTGGAGTGGATAAGTTAATCTTTTAAAATTAAAAGTCAGTGAGATCTACTGCTCCATATTTGGACAAACAACATTTTGAAAAAGGATCTGATAAAAGGTTATGTTGTAAATGATAAAACTACTTGGCAACAAACGATTTTTTAATAAAATAATCATATTTTATTTGTGTTTGCAATAATTTTATTACTTTTGTAAATGAAAATGCAATAAATAGACTTTACCGTTGAAGATCTAAGCATAAATAATCTGCATAATGAGCACTAAATTTTTCACAAACAAAGAAGAAAATACTCTTATTAATACTTTTGAAGGTCTCCTTAGCAACAATCCTATGATAAACAGTTTTGATGCTGTCGTAGGATATTTGAGAGCGTCGGGGTATTTTATGCTGCGTCCATTTTTAAACAAGATGTCAAAGATTCGTATCTTAATAGGAATAGATGTTGATAAATTCATTGTTGATGCTCATAATAGAGGAGTTTTGTTTTTTGGAGATCCTGAAGGCACAAAAGAAGAATATCTGAGGAGCTTAAAAATGGATATTGAAACGAGTAAATATTCCAAACAAGTGGAAGATGGAATTATCCAAATGGCGCGTGATATTATAGACGGAAAGGTTGAATTAAGAGCTCATCCAAGCAAAAAAATCCATGCTAAAATTTACATTTTATATCCTGAAGATTTTAATGATTATACATTGAATGCTGCTGCAATTACTGGATCAAGTAATTTATCTGGAAATGGTTTGGGGTTAACAAATGAACGCCAATATGAATTTAATGTTTTACTTCATGATCACGACGACGTTGCTTTTGCCAAAACGGAATTCGAATGTCTATGGGAGGAGGCCAAAGATTGTAAGATAATAACAACTGATATTCAATCTGTCATAGATACAACATATATAGGTAAGGATGCTACACCGTATGAAATTTATATCAAAATGATGATAGAATATTTTGATAGTCAAATAAATGATGAGGTGAACGATCCTTACGAAATTCCGGATGGATACCAAAGATTAGAATATCAGACAGATGCAGTTGAGGAGGGATATCGAAAGATGATGAAATACAATGGCTTCTTCCTAGCTGATGTCGTCGGTTTAGGCAAAACGGTTATTGCGTCAATGATAGCGAAAAAATTTTTGATAGAAAATGGAAGAGAAAATACGAAAATATTGGTTATATATCCTCCTGCAGTTGAACTTAACTGGAAAAAAACATTCAAAGATTTTGGACTTGAACGCTATACTTCTTTTATTACAAATGGTAGTCTTAATAAAATATTGGATGAAGAAAACTACAATTATGGAAATGCTGATGAATATGATTTAGTATTAGTAGATGAGGCTCACAAATTCCGTAATCATACTTCTGGAATGTTTAACCAGTTGCAGGAAATATGCAAGATGCCAAGGATTAATCAAGGAAATATTACAGGCTATAAGAAAAAAATTATGCTAATCTCAGCAACCCCAATGAATAATAGCCCTGAAGATATTTATCATGAGATAATTCTTTTTCAGGACCCACGTCGTTGCACTATAGAGGGGGCAACTAATCTTACAAATTTTTTTGCTCCACTCATCGTTGGATTTAAAAAGCTCAAGCAAAATCCAGATTATTCTCTAAAAGATTATAAATGTCTAGCAGAAAAAGTGCGTGAACGAGTGATAAAACCATTAACGGTAAGAAGAACGCGTACAGATATTGAAAGTGTACCGAGATATAATAAAGACATAAATGATTTTCCAAAAGTGGAAAAACCCATAGTTAAATTATATCAACTTAATGAACATCAGAGTTACTTGTTCAATAATGCAATGATATCTCTAACAAAAGATCTGACTTATGCCAGATATCAGGCAATTGCAGGATTAAAAACAAAATATTCAGAAGGCCTTTATGATAATGCAGAGGTAGTTTCTCGGTCTTTAGCCTATATACGAAAGACTAGTCTTGTTAAAAGATTGGAAAGTAGTTTTGAGGCGTTTATTATTTCTTTAAATAAATTCAGACAAGCTAATCAGAATATGATTGACATGTTCAATAAAGGAAAAGTATTTATTGCCCCTGATTTAGACATAAATAAGTTTATAGAAGACGGATTTAGTGAGGAAAAAATAGAAGAGTTATTAAATGCGAAGGCCGACGATAATCCGAAGAATGCCATTTTTACTCCAGATAAATTTAAACCAGAGTTTCTTCAGCAATTAAATACTGACCAACAAGTTTTGGAAAGAATGTGTAATGATTGGGAGTCAGTTAAGCAAAGCGGAGATGATCCTAAATTTGATAAATTCAATGATTTACTCAAACATGAATTTTTTGATAAATCGAAGAATATTGGGCAGAAACTTGTTATATTTTCGGAATCTAAGGATACCGTTAATTATCTAGAAAGACGTATTAGAAGAAATGACGTTCTTGTAGTATCGGCTGGAAATCGTAATAAAGAATTTAAGACTATACTTGAAAATTTTGATGCAAATTATATAACACATAAAGATGACTATAATATTTTAATAACAACCGATGTGCTGGCTGAAGGTATTAATTTGCACCGAAGTAATGTCATAATTAATTATGACACCCCATGGAATAGTACCCGTTTGATGCAACGTATTGGTCGTGTTAATCGTATTGGTTCTATTTCAAAGCATATATATAATTATGTATTCTATCCTTCGGATGAAGGTGATGATGAAATTAAACTTAAGAAAACGTCTCTGGCAAAAATACAAACATTTCATTCAACATTTGGAGAGGATAATCAGATATATTCCACAGAAGAAATAATTGATCCAAATATGGAAAAATTATTTATTGAAGGTTTGCCAAAAGAAGAGGTCAACAAAGAAGTTCTCTTTTTTGAGGAATTACATAATCTATATAAAAACAACCGTAAAGAATATAATAGAATAAATAGATTCTCATTAAGGAGTCGCACTGGTCGTGAAAGCCGTACAATAAATGGAGTAATGCTTAATGAAGACACTTTAGTATTCCTTAAAACGAATCTTCGGAAGGTCTTTTACCGAGCCAGTAATGAATCTTGTGACGAACTTTCTATTCTTGATGCTTTCGAATATTTTAAAGCAGATGTCGGTGAGCAGAAAGTCCCAAGAATTGAGGCTCATCACAATCATGTTGGAAAGGCAAAATGTAAGTTCGATCATGATATTCATGAGGAGGCGCATCTTGCCGACTCCAAGAGTGTGGGTATAACATTGGGTAGGCAAACTGCAACAGCTATAAAATTCGTTAATATGTTTATTCCCAACATTCAGAATGTTGACACGCGTCTTTTGTTTGAACAACTAAAGAAGATTATAGAACGAGGCGTAATTACATATATACCCAAACGACTCGAACGTATGTCTCGTAGATTTAGTAAGAATCTAATTACTTACGATGACGCGATAGATGAATTAATGAATATGGCTAAAAAGTATAACGCCTATTTTGTTTCCGATGCAGAAAGTAAACAAGTTTCTGAAGAATCATCAATAATAATATTGTCAGAATCATTTAATTAATTTAATACTACGATGAACTATCAACCTATAATTGAATCCAAGTATAATAGAGGAAACTGGATGAATCTTTTGTTCGATATTTTTAAATCAAATGTCGAATTCTGGTCTTCTCCTATACTAACCATAACAAATAATGATATAGCAAAACAGACCTTTTATTTGGGAAAAATTACATTAACGGATGGCCACAAACTAGGCATCTATGAGATTCAGCTGAACGATAATATTCAGATAGAGCGTAATAAAGTATCTATTAGGAATTTACTCGTTACAGATTGGCATAATAAAGGAATGGATGGGGCTTTCATGTTCTGTTATAAGACTAACGAATCAGTGTTACGTTTCTCTTATGTTAGCGAATCTTGGTCTCTTGGTGAAGATTCTCAAATAGAAACAAATAGTACGGATACTAGACGCTTTACATACTATTTGGGGGAAGGTCATCGTTGCAGGACAGCCATCCAACAATTTGAGATTTTGCGAGAAAGCAGTTTGACCTTGCAAGATGTTACAGCAGCTTTCAATGTGGATACTTTGAGCAAAGCCTTTTTTGATGGATACAAGAAACTATATGAAGATATTGTCGCTTTTGTTACTGGTAAACGAATGGTCAAAGAAAAAAACAAGTGGATAGAGAAACTGACCGAAGATGGGCCTAATCAAGAAATGATGATCCAATTCGCTTTATTTGATAATCCAGAAAAGACCGTTCGTGATTATATTAAGAAGTTGCTTGGTCGTTTGGTCTTTTTGCAGTTTATTCAAAAGAAAGGTTGGCTCGGTGTAAGGGCAGGCAATGAATGGGGTACAGGTGATAGAGAATATTTACAGCATCTGTTTGATAATAGCGACTTACAAGCAACGTTTATTGACGATGTGTTAGAACCTTTATTCTATTTTATAAACAATGAACACAATGATGAAGATACAACAAAATGTAAAATCCTCGGTGTAGGCATTAGAGTTCCTTATCTGAATGGTGGCTTATTTGAAAGAGACAAAGAGGACGATGCCAAATTTAATCTTCCAATTAAGTATCTGAAAGAAATATTTGAATTCTTCAGCCAATATAATTTTACGATTGATGAAAATGATCCTGATGATGCTGAAATTGGTGTTGACCCGGAAATGCTTGGCCGTATTTTTGAGAATCTATTGGAGGACAACAAGGATAAAGGAGCTTTTTATACACCAAAGGAGATCGTACAATATATGTGTAAAGAATCACTTATCTCATACCTCCAAATAGATAAGAGTGAAATTGATAAAGAAATAATACGTATCTTTGTTTCCGAACACAATGCTCAGAACTTGAGTGATAGGTTAAAATCAGAACTTGAAAAGAAACTTGAAAACGTTAAGATATGTGACCCGGCAATAGGATCTGGCGCATTCCCTATGGGATTATTGCGGGAACTTCTTTATTGCCGACATGCGATAAATGATAAACAAAATATTTATACTTTAAAGAAAAATATTATTGAAAACAATATATATGGTGTTGACATAGAAAAGGGTGCAATAGATATTGCACGTCTTCGC
>DAIOSW010000057.1:0-13322 GCA_036752365.1 Prevotella sp. | reverse complement strand
GAAGCAAGACCCACATGACCGGCACCCAGAACAAGCACTTTAGCCGGCTTAACACCAGGCACACCCCCCAAAAGAATACCCTTACCTCCTTGAGGATGTTCAAGAAAACGGGCACCTTCTTGCACAGCCATACGACCGGCAACTTCACTCATTGGTACCAATAAAGGCAATGAACGGTCTGCAGTCTGCACTGTCTCATAAGCAAGACAGATACTACCCGACTCCATCATAGCCTCAAACAGTGGCCTATCAGAGGCGAAATGAAAGTAGGTGAACAACAACTGATCCTTCCTTATTAATGAATACTCTGGTTCGATGGGTTCCTTCACCTTAACAATCATCTCTGCCTTCGCATAGACATCCTCTATGGTAGGAAGAGTTTGTGCCCCAACTAAAGTATATTCAGAATCTGGGAAACCACTGTTTACACCAGCACCCTGCTGAATAAAAACATTATGACCACGCTTTACTAACTCTGAGACGCCTGCCGGGGTCATTCCGACACGGTTCTCATTATCTTTAATCTCTGCAGGAATTCCAATAATCATAATTACCGAATTTTAAATAGTTATTAATACACTGCAATAATAACAAAAAAAGGAATTACTTAATCATAATTCCTCATATTTTTTCGATTTTTTTTCATTCTGAGATAGGATAACCCCATCCGGCAGCTATGGTAACACGACATCTATACGATGAAAAGGACTGCTCCTTTACATTCAGGAGCAGCCCTCTCTTTTTACATATTCGTGCAAGTTTCATCCTCGTTCTTCTTCACCTTCTCCCCCTTTTTAAGTTCACGGGCAGTGTAACCGAACTTTTCAAAACCTTTAAGGAGTTTTTCTACAGAGATTTTGTCTGCATCATAAGTAATAGTGACAGTTTGATTCTCTATACTTGTCTCTATTAGTTTAACACCCTTTTCAAAGCGAATATTCTTCTTAATCTTATTCTCACAATTTTCGCAATGCATCTGTGGTGTTGTAGTTACTATCACTTTCTTAATATCCTTTGCAAAAGACATCATTGCCACCATGATCATGGCAATAAATAAAATACTCTTTTTCATAATTGCTATTTTTTTAATTGTTATTTAAATTGAAACGGATACCGGCATAAAACATGCGACCATGAACAGGCCCCCAGATCATTGTCGACTCAAAATTCTTACCCCAAGGGTCTGAAGCACCTAGTATAGGATTGGCCTGCGTGAAATTTGTAAGATTCTCACCTCCGACATAGATAGAGAATTTCCGGAACCATCGTGTGACCTGAGCACTGACTTGTTGATAAGGTGAGAAACGACGATCCCATGAGAGAGCCCCATCACTCATCGTGTATGGTTCAGGCATACGACCACCACCATTTATCTGTAATGTTGCGTCAAACTGCCAGATCCCGAGTGGAGTCTTATACGAAGCGCTGATTAGACCTTTATACTTGCTTGTGAGAGGACGCTCCATAAGCTTTCCCCCGTAGGTAGACTTCACATCATTCAGACGATAAGCTGCACTAAGCGTCATACCCGTGAATATTGGATAAGTAGCATCCACCTGTATCGTATGTGAATAAGACTTTCCATCCAGATTGGCAATATGAATGACCATTGGATCAGTATCATAATCGATGATGGTCTCATTTCCAAAACGAGTATAGTAGTACTCTGTATTCAGACGCAAGGTTTTACCCAACAATGGAATATTAAAAGCAGCACTAGCTCCATAATTCCATGCGGATTCCTGACGCAGGTTATCAATAACTAAAGTGCGACCGCTTGCCAATAAATAATTATTCTCAGCTAAAGCATGTACACTTCGATACCCTTTACCTGCCGACAAACGAAAACTCACGATATCGTTTGGAACATACTTGAGATGCAGACGTGGTGTAACAAACGTCCCGTAAAGAGTACTATGATCTGCGCGCAGACCAGCCATCACAACAAACTTATTATCGAGGTTGAATGTATACTGCGCATATGCTCCAGTTACAGTTTCTTTCTCCTTATTGTTGTTGAGCGCATCGGTCATCATATTTGTCAGACGGAAGTCCTGATCAAAATAGTCATGATTGATACTTAATCCAGTAGAGATATTATGATAACGCGTTATATCAGATTCAAACATGAGCGAACCATATACATTTTTCTCATTGACATTATATATCTTATGTCCATAGTTCGAATTCTGTTGATGAAGGGACCCCGAAAGGATCAGAGCCAGATTCGTCTTATGCTCCTGATTCAGGACAAAGGCATTCTTTAGATAAGCCTCATAGCGATCAGTATTAATACCTATTTTATATAACTCGCCACCTGTCACATTCGCATCATTCGTCTGCCCTCCAATACGGTCTTCTTTCATCGCCGATATTCCTCCATGAAAGATGTACTTGCCATCAGAGTAGATCCAGCGGTTCTGCAAATTATACTGACGCCGATTGGGCTTGTCCAGGAATCCATCTTTATTATCATCCATGTTTCCCCAGTTGTTTTCATAATGAGAAAGGATTTCAGTGCTAAGTCCCTTCCCTAAGTGTAAGTTTGCATCAGCATTAGCCTCGTATCGGCTTTTAGAGTCACCGTATAAGTTCACCTCTACCTGTTCCTCATCATTCGGTTTCTTATATTCCACATTGATCTGCCCTGTGATAGATTCATATCCATTCTTCACAGTAGAACTACCTTTTGACACCTGAATGCTCTGCATCCAAGGTCCAGGCACATAGTCGAGAGCAAATGGAGAAGCAGCACCTCTGAAATTAGGAATGTTTTCAGTAAGCATCTGAACGTAAGTGCCCGACAGCCCTAACAGCTTAATCTGTTTAGCACCGGTCGCTGCATCAGAATAAGTAACATCGACTGACGGGTTATTAACAAAACTCTCCCCCAGATTACAGCAGGCAGCCTTAAAGAGTTCCTCTTTTCCCATGCTAATACCGTTAATCACTCCGCCCATACGCTTCATACCTACTTGACGGGATACCACTGTAACCTCTTTTAATTTATGATCTTTATGCACCATATCCCGAGACGAAATGCTATCCGCCACGTTTATGGAATCATTTATTTCGTGGGTATAGCCCACTGTGGCCGTCATCATCACGATAACAGCAATAAATATTCTTGTATTCATTATTTTTTCATTTAGTATTTACCTTTTATTCGTTATTTTCATTCGATAAAAAGTAATATGCTAAATAATAAGAATGCGAATTAGACTCAGATATTGCCGCGGCAAACTAAAAAAAGCGTGGTAAATATGCTGAGTAATATGAGTCACAAATTGTGGTTGCAACCAATAAGCGATGAGGTCACCAAATAGAGGAACAACATAAAATGCATTGTCAAAATGGAATGATGCTTGTTGAACTATACTTGTTGGAGACAACTTCACTACGCTAATGTGCATACATGGAGATTGCTCATTGCAACAATTATGACTTTGGGTCATTTCTGAGAGTTGAGCCACCTTAACGGTGTTCATGTGGGTACAAGTGATAATAGAAATACCTGCTCCCAGATAAATAATCATCAAGGAGAGCATCAATGCTATCAATATTTTACCTTTTCTTCTCATTTCGATTGCAAAGATAATATATATGACTGAAAGTCTGTAATATTTACAGTATAATTTAATTAATATTTAGAGAAAACTCAATGTAATTTGATCAGAATCATTCATTTTTTCCTGATTTTATTTGGTGGTATCAAAAACATTGCATACATTTGCAGTGTCTTACTTATGTACGACACTAAAACATAAATAACTTTTAAATCAAAATTAGTATGCTGACAGTTGAAAATCTGACATTTAATTACCACCGCAAGAAGGCGCCATTGTTCAGCGATTTCTCGTTATCGCTTCCTCAAGGAGGCGTTTATGGTTTGCTTGGTGAGAACGGAGCGGGCAAATCGAGTTTAATCTACCTGATGACAGGGCTTCTCACCCCCAACAAGGGCCATGTGATGTTTGACGGAATTGATGTTCGTCGCCGTCTACCGGAGACTTTGAGCAATATCTATCTGGTACCCGAAGAATATGAGCTGCCTCCTATCTCACTCCGTAAATATGTGAAACTGAATGCACCCTTCTATCCCAGATTCAGCGAGGAAGACATGAAGAATTACCTTCATATATTCGAAATGGATAACGACATTAAGCTAGACGAATTATCGATGGGACAAAAGAAAAAAGTATTGATGAGCTTTGCACTTGCCACCCATACGCCCCTGCTCCTACTGGACGAACCGACCAACGGTCTTGATATACCTAGTAAAAGCCAGTTCCGCAAGTTTATTGCACAAGGAATGACCGACGATCAAACCATTCTAATATCCACTCATCAGGTGAAGGATGTGGAGCAGATGCTCGACCACATTATTATATTAGGAAGAAACCGCATCTTACTCAACGAAACATCCCAGCGAATATGCGAACGACTCTCTTTCATCGAGAGTAATGATAAAGCCCTACTCGAAAAGGCCATATTCGCACAGCCCACTTTCAATGGAAACGCCATGCTTATGCCTAATGAACATGAGGAGACAGAAGCACGCATTGACCTTGAATTGTTATTCAATGGTACGTTGAATTATCCCCTCGAAGTCGCAAATGTATTTAAGCAAACAATAAAATAACATGACTATGAAAAATACAATATTTAATCCATCACGTTTTGCTCTGACAGCAAGAAAATATATTATTGAAAACGGGCATACACTGCTTGTCAGAGCTGCCACACTATTCGGTCTTGTTCTTTTTGCCTCAGTATTCTGGGGAATCATCAATGCAAACGACCGTCATGCTGAGTTAATGCAATACGAAATATCCCAAAAGCAGAACACAGTAGATGAGTATCAGCAAAAAAGATTTGAACGCCTTCAAGAACAGGATAAGACCCATCCTAACAATCCCTTATCAGGAGAAGTTGGCTTCGCGTTAGCAGCTATGTTCGCTTTTGCTTTTTATCTTGGCTCGGCAATGATTGAGCACACAGATACAAAAGCCGGAAGAATAACACTGTACAGTCAGCCAACAACATATTTTGAGAAGTATCTGATACGTTGGCTAGTAGTTGTTCCCGGATGTGTTGTGGCGTGTTCCATCTCATTTGTCCTGTCCGATCTCATCCGAACTGGTGTCGTATCATTGATTTATCCGGATATGATAGGCAACTATCACTTTAATTACAATAATCTTTTATATAATTATCGCAACAACTGCGAGAATGTATGGATCTTGACAGGATTATTCTTTGCCTTACAATCCATAGCTATGCTTGGAAGTGTCATCTGTCGGAGAAATGCCTTAATCAAGACCTTTTCTACAACATCCTTTATTGTTCTTATCATGTTCTGGCTTCTGTACACAGGAGTTCAGACACAAAGAATGGAAAATGCCATTGACACGACTACATATATGTTTTATTCTTCATCTCCTATGAATCTATCACCCACAGTCTTTACATATCTGTTATTTATCCTTGGGGCGGTCAATTGGTATATAAGCTATCTCCGATTGAAGGAAAATGATGTAATCCAGCGACTGTTTTAATACTTTATGATTATGAATTTCAAAGAAAGCAAATCTATTTATCTTCAAATTGCCGAGAGACTCTGCGATGAAATCCTGCAAGGAAAGTACACCGAAGAGGAACGGATGCCCTCTGTGCGCGAATATGCCGCACTGATGGAGGTGACTGTAAACACAGCACTGCGCTCATTCGACTATCTGCAATCACAAGATATTATATACAACAAACGGGGATTGGGCTATTTTGTCACCCAGGGTGCACGCAATAATATTCTGGAATCCCGTCGCAAAGCCTTCCTCAATGAGGAAGTATACGAATTTATCCACCAGCTCCACACACTGAACATTCCTATCGGACGTATCGTGGAGATATACAACGATATAGACAAGCAAAAATCCGACAAACATTAAATTTTATCATTATGAAAAGAACATCATATATCATTTTAACGGTCATCGCACTACTGTTTATTTTGTCATACGTCTTAGGAAGACAGATGGAAGCACGTAATAACATTCCCACCTATTCCATTGAGTATCAGAAAAACGTAAAAAAGAAATTACCGAAATTCTCACATATTGTGATAAAGGACCATTTTAACGAATGGTACAAAGGCTATCTCTATTTGTCGGACAATAATAATATGGAGAATAACATCGAAATTTCCTATGTGTCCGGATTAAAAGAAAATGAAATAGAAATGCCACAGAACCTGATGGACAATAGTCGATTTAATCTTCATGGTGACACGTTGTATATAGAATTGGGATGCCCAAAAAACTTTGCAGAAAACCTATACAAAGAAATAGGCTCTAATGAAGATCTGAAGAAGAGAGACAAATATAGAATCAAATTTGATGGACATCTTTATGAAATGTGCTCTGATGGATACATTGTTTACAAGAATTATAAGATGGAGATGAATATCGGTAATAACTTCTCCTCCATCGACAACCAGTCTGAGATAGGAATATCATTCAATAAGATACGGCAGGACAGTCTTAAGGTATCCAACATGAACGGAAGTTATTTCTTATCATGCGATTTCGATAAACTGAACTTAACAAATAGTCGTATCGGTTCAAATATTAATCTCGAAAAAACAAACGTTAGAAAATTACACTTGCCGATAACCGAAGGCAGGAACAGTTTTTCTTCATGCAATTCTAGTCGTGTAAATGAGTGTTTTCTTGAAGGGACAACAGATGATAATCATTCTGTCTCGTTACCATCATTAAATTATGGACATCCGTTTACAATACATTGGACTCCGAAAGGAAATACGGGCAAGTAAAGAATAAGAGAACAACAATTATATATTAATATCTTTCTAGACGTATTGTCTCCACGATTAGCTTTAATCTTCTGATTATCAAAAGCTAAAGCGTGGAGACAACTTTTTATATCTGTTTTCACTAAACGTCAAACGTTTGATAGGACTTGACCAAGTCAGTCCCTATCAAAACCTTTAGATTAAATCATGATGTCTAACCGCATATCTCATGGTGTCTGAAAAGATAGCTCCATGTATTTTCCCCTATAGGGGTAGATCTTTTCCCCTACAGGGGAACACCTTTTCCCCTATAGGGGAAAATACCTGAAGGTAAGCTTTTGGAGAGTCAACACGTTCAAATAGAGCAAGATATGATGTGTTCTCAGATTATACTAAATAATGAATCAGAAACCCGTCACAGCCAAACAGTATTTATAACTATTATTAAGCATTCAAAAAGGGAACCAAGTCATGCATAATCCTATCATTTTAGTTCTGGTATCTTTAAATTTTAATTCCACGGAAACACCCCTGTAAATCAGACAGATAAATGTTTTCGTGGAATCAAAATTAAATTCTATATCGAAGAAAAAGGAGATGAAGAGACACTGATTTACTTCTGCTCTTTAATCATATAAACGATTGTTGGCAGGTGGTCGCTATATCCGTCAAGCCAGACTCCTCCGGCCGTGGTACGCTTAGGCGTACCTTTATACTTACCTTCGGTCTGGAAGAGATAGTCTCTGCGGAAAATCTGATGTTTATAATACTTTAAGGTACTATAATCTTTAGATCCGTCACGATTGAGTAATCCTGGTGATAAGACGATCTGGTCAAACAGATTCCAGCTGCCGTTATAGGCAAGTGTGCCGGTTCCGTCTTTCACAAGGGTATTCCACCAGGGATTGTACAGTTCATCATCTTTCACGTCTTTTATCTCCTGACGTGCGCCAAGGGCTTCAGCCATACTCTTATCGGTAGGATCATCATTCATGTCTCCCATGATGATCACCTTACATAACGGATCCTCACGCAAAACAGAATCCTTCACAGCCCTACACTGATGTCCCGCACGCTCACGATAATAAGAGCCGGCAAAACGACTTGGCCAGTGATTGACAATGACTGTTACATGTTCACCGGCAAGAGTTCCACTGACTGTGAGGAATCCACGGGTTTTACGAGCACTGTCCTTGGGCTCATATATATAAGGTATAAGCTTAACATTTCGTACTGAAAACAATTTCGGATTATAAAGAAGTGCACAATCAACACCTCTGACGTCAGGACCTTCAATATGACAGAACTTATAACCACGTGTCTTCAATGGTTCTTGTGCCACGAGATCGTTAAGTACTCTGTCATTCTCAACTTCACTCAGGCCAATCAGTGTACAACCTATACTCTGAGGAAGAATATCTGTACCCATCTCTGCCAATACCTGAGCCATATTATGAAGTTTATGAGTATACTTCATACCATTCCAATGATAAGAACCTGTTGGAAGAAACTCATAATCGTTCTTACCGGCATCATGGCAGGTATCAAACAAATTTTCCTGATTGTAGAAACCTACAGCATAAAGAGAGAATTTCTTCTGCTGACCGAACAATGATACTGACCCGATAAGGAGCAACACCATGAGAAATAACAAACTTCTTTTCATATTAAAATAGTCTTTTGATTGCAAAAGTAATCTATTTTCTGATAAAACAGATATCAATATTGCATATTTCTTAAAAATTTAATCTGTTTTACTTAATTTTTCAGAATAAAATTCATTATCTTTGCCGAAAATAACATTAAATAATTTTTTTATGCAGAAGAAGCTTAAACTTGCATTGATTGCCGCAATTTACGCTCCGTTTGCTTTGGCTCAAACAAATAACTCGAAAGATTTGCCAAAAACAAACGGGGATTCAGAATCGGCTTTCACATTCACAGAAGCGCAATTAGGTGAGGATGACGACATGAGTCAGAACGTGTCTATTGTCAACTCCAACAATAACCTATATGCAAATCAAGTGGGATACCTATTTAGCCCGATGAGATTCAAATATCGCGGTTACAGTCCCAAATACAATAGTATTTACATCAATGGAACTCCAATGAACAATGCTGAGACAGGCCAATTCAACTACAGCATCGTAGGCGGTTTGAACAATCAGACACGCGACGTTGAGAATTCACTTCCCTTTGAGAGTAACAACTTCACCATGTCATCAATTGGTGGATCGGACAATTACAACTTTCGCGCCAGCCATTTCGCAACAGGTAACAGACTAACGGTTAGTGGTGCAAACCGAAGTTATACATTACGTGGCATGTATACATATAATACAGGACTGATGGAAAACGGATGGGCACTCTCCGGAAGTGTCTCTTACCGTTGGGCCGACCGCGGATATGTAAAAGGTACATTTTATAATTCTCTATCTTACTTCTTTGGAGCAGAAAAGGTATTCAACAGTAAACACAGTATCTCTTTTGCTACATGGGGTAACCCCACAGAACGTTCAATGCAGGGCGCTGCTACCGACGAGAGCTACTGGCTGGCCAACAGTAACTACTATAACCCATACTGGGGATACCAGAACGGGAAAATACGTAACTCACGTGTAGTTAACGACTTTGCTCCTACAGCCCTGTTCACATGGGATTGGAATATCAACAAGACCATGAAGTTGACAACATCTCTGTCTGGAAAATATGCAATGTACAGCAGCACCAAGCTGAACTACAGTAACAGTGAGAATCCCCAGCCGGACTACTGGAAAAACCTACCCAGCAGCTTCTATGATGTATGGAACACAAAGGATGCCAGCAACCGTACTGATCAGAATCTTGCAGACTGGAACACGGCTTACAATTACATGACAGCATCGGAATACAACAGACAAATACAATGGGACAAACTGTATTACGTAAATCAACACCTGCAAACAGGTAGTGATGCCATGTATTATATTCAGGCGAAACACAATGACCAGTTGGCCATAAACCTGACGTCATCACTGCGTGTAAACCTGACAAAGAACTCTACATACAATGTAGGTGTTAACCTCTCTACAAACAAAGGTTTGCACTACCAGACGATGGAAGATCTGCTCGGAGCATCTACGTTCCACAATATCAACACTTATGCTCTGGGAACCTACGCATCTTCATCTAATGAGGTACAATATGACCTGAACCATCCGAATCAGGTAATCAAGGAAGGTGACAAGTTCGGATACAACTATAATATCTTCGTGAACAAAGCTAATGCATGGATGGGATACACATTAGATAAAGGTATTTTCCACTCTTTTATTAATGCAAAAATCGGAGGTACAGACATGCAACGTGAAGGAAAAATGAAAAACGGCCTTGCTGTAAACAACTCTTATGGAAAGAGTGGAACGGCACATTTCCTTGATGGCGGAGCAAAAATTGGTACGAACATTAACATGGGACGTGGTAACACAATTGTACTCGGTGCTGGTTATGAATGGATCGCGCCACTCGCCTCAACAGCATTTGCATCACCTGAAATCAATAATGACTTCGTTCAGAATCTGAAGTGTGAACGTGTGTTCAGCTCGGAAGTCGGTTATCAGCTTGAAACATCTTGGTTGCACGCAAATATTAATGGATTCTACAGTCGTACGGAAGACGGAACCGAATGGCAGAATTTCTATTTCGACGATATCAACTCGTTCTCTTATGTATCTATGAACAATATCAAAAAGGCATATTATGGTGTTGAAGTGGGACTGAATTTTAAAATCAACTCTGCTTTCAATGTAAAAGCCATCGGAACTTGGAGTGATGCTAAGAATATGAACAACTCCAGTGTTAGATACATGAACTCAACCAAAGGTACATATACCGATGATGTCTGTATGAACAAAGGTATGCGCGAATCAGGAACACCACTCTCTGCTTACAGTCTCGGCCTAAGCTATCACGCCGGAGGATGGTACATTGATCTGAACGGTAATTATTACGACCGTATCTATCTGTCTTACTCTCCAAGTTACCGATACTACAGCACTTTGGTAACAACAAGTAGTTTCGATAATAACGGTAATGCGATCGTTCCGGAACAATCAAAAGGTAAAGGCGGATTTATGCTTGATGCATCTATCGGCAAGAATATCAATCTGAGAAAAGGTTCACTGTCAATCAATCTGTCAGTCAATAACCTTCTAAACAATACTAAGATATGTACCGGCGGTTACGAACAGAGCCGAAGCGACTATACTGTAACAACATCAGGTACATTAAACAACGAACGTGCTTACAAGTTTTCACAGAACCCCAAGAAGTACTACGCTCTAGGTCTTAACGGAATGCTTAATATCGCATACAAATTCTAAACACTGAACCTTTATGAAAAATTTAAAATATATAATATTAGTACTTGTCTGCGGATTATTTGCTTCATGTATGGATAGCGACTGGGATGCCCCAAGCTCTTCTCAGGCTCCGTATGGTAACAATCAGATAACAGAAACGAATGTCATTACTATAGCTCAGCTTAAAGCTAAATATAGCAGTGCCATTAACAGTGGAGATACAGCCAGAGTGACTGAAAACACTCAGATCAAAGGTCGTATAACTGGTAATGACATCAGTGGCAATCTCTATAACGAAGTCTCTCTACAAGATGAGACGGGCGCAATCATCGTATGTATCAGTCAAAGTGGTATCTACGGGTATCTGCCTGTTGGTCAGGAGATCCTTATAGATCTTAAGGATCTTTATGTAGGTGGTTATGGGAAACAGGCCGAAATAGGAACTCCGTACACAAGCAGTAGCGGCAGTACCTACGTAAGCCGTATGAACAAATTTATCTGGCAAAAACACTTCAAAATTATTTCGACTCCGGATATCTCGGAAATAACTCCTATTGATTTCACCACAAGTCTTAATATTGCGGACAACTGCGGACGCCTTGTCACACTCAAGAACGTGACTTTGACTGAGGCCGACGGCAAAGCTGTATTCGCGCCAAACGACGGAAGTGTATCTCTGACAGCCAACTGTGCAAACCGTGCCATCAAGGAGATGGGATCAACAGTTGTATTACGCACCAGCACTTACGCAGACTTTGCCAACATGGTAATGCCTAAAGGTAAAGTTAACATCACAGGTATTGCCACCAGATTTAACAACACATGGCAGATACTTATGCGTTCGGAATCAGACATTGAAGTAGTAAAATAAATAAAAAAACAAAATATATGAACAAGATAATTAATTCAGTATTTGCAATGGCTATGGTAGCCATTTCATTCAGTAGTTGCTCAGATGTACCTGCACCTTACGATATTCCAAACAACGGTGGGGACACCGTCATCGTAGATAATGACAGCATCTATCTTCAGGAATCTTTTGCATCTAGTTTCGGTGCTTTCACAGTAAAGACCGTTGTCGGTACTCCTTGGGCTATCGATTATAGTACAGCAAAAGCAACAGGATATGACAATACCTCAAAGGTTACGACTGCGTCTGAGAGTTATATAGTATCAAAAGCAATGGACCTGTCCAAATCAAACGGCGCCTACCTCTCTTTTAGTTATATATTAAGGTATGTAAACGCCAGCAATACATCAAATAAAGTACTCATCACTGACAATTACACCGGCGACCCTACAACGACCACATGGACAGACATTACAGGAACACTCACCGAAGGTTCGGATTGGACAACATTCGCTACTTACAATAAGAACATCCCAACCAACTTTATCGGGAAAAGCAATATTGTGGTGGCTTTGTCTTATAAGTGTAACGCGACAAGCTCATCTACAATCGAAGTTAAAAACCTATTACTGAAAGAAGGTAAAGTTTCTGACACACCTACTCCAACTCCTACAGATGGAGTCTATGCGAATGAAACATTCGGCACATCATTTGGTTCATTCACTGCCAAAACAGTAAAAGGAACAGAATGGATTGTCGATTACAGCACGGCAAAGGCTACCGGATACAACAGCAGTACAAAGGTGACAACACCATCTGAAAGTTATCTGGTATCGTCAGCAATGGATCTAAGTGCATCAAAGGGTGCGACCGTAGCATTCAGCTATATTCTTCGTTACTTTACAAACAATGGCACTGCTGTCAGTGGGGTTGCTGATAAAGTGCTGATCACAGACAACTATACAGGCGATCCTAGCACAACCACATGGACAGACATGACCGGAATGCTGACAGAAGGCAAGGACTGGACTACATTCTCATCTTTCAACCAGAGTATACCTGCTGCATTTGTAGGAAAGAAAAATGTGGTTGTTGCCCTCTACTATGCTTGCGAAAGTAGCTCTAGTACATGGGACATTAAAAACCTGATAATCAAAGAAGGAACTTCAACCGGTGGTAATACAGGTGGCAACACGGGAGGTGAAACCACAGGTAACACAACCACAGTAGCAATGTCTTCATTTGGTCTCGCTAACACGACACCCCTGTCAACATATACTCTTTCTGATGGTACGACCCTAACTTTTGCCCAAGAAGGAGG
>DAIOSW010000056.1:0-13389 GCA_036752365.1 Prevotella sp. | reverse complement strand
GTTGTTATTCAAAACCTTAAAATAATTACACGGTATGTAAACAAAAGATAAATTTGTAATTACGATAAACAGGCAGTTCGGAACGGGTGGCCGTTTTATCGGTGAGCAATTGGCAGAGCGTCTTAACATAAGATTTGTAGATAAGGAAATCCTTCATTCTGCAGCAAAACTGCTCGAAATTGACAAAAGTGTAGCAGAAAAGCTATCGAATAAGAAGCCCTCATGGTGGGATGACTTCGTTAACTTCTGCTCTACTACTACTAACAACATCTCTATTGAAGACAAATACGACCAGATTGCACCAACCACACGACAACTATTCTATGCCCAGGCTAAAATAATAAGAGAGATCGCTGAGATGGAATCATGTGTCATCATTGGCCGTTGCGCTTTCGACATTCTGAAGGATATGCCTAACACGCTAAAAGTATTCATTCACAGCTCTGACGACATACGTATCAAACGTATCATTGAAGTGGAGAATATAACTGAAGAGGAAGCTAAAAAGAGAATCAAGGAGATAGACTCTGTGCGTGAATCGTATACAAAAGCCTACACGGACAAATTCTGGTGTGATGCAAGAAACTACGATTTCACCCTTGACATAACAAAGCTTGGTATCGACAAAACGGTGGATAAGATCATAGAGATGGCACCTCATTTCATTCATATATAAGGCTAAAAAAAAGAGGAGGTTAACCTCCTCTTTTTTATTTATATCAGAATTTCAGTTCACTACCTTTGTAGAAGTCTAGCATCTTAGTTCGATAGAGATATTCGAACTTCGCCTGCACACAGTCACTCTGAGACTTGAGATAGCTATTCTTTGCCTCATTGAATTCCGTGATATTTGCTTTGCCACTCTCATACTTTGCAGACATCAACTTGAATGCATCCTCACTGCTCTTCATGGCCATATTACTACTCTCGTATTTGCTACGGGCAGCTACTGCATTATAATAGACCTGCTGAATATCCTTATAGAGTGTTTTCTTGGTGTTATCAAGTTGCAGTTGCTGGGTATGCTGAGAGATCACCGCGCTATGAATACTGTTACGTGTTTCGAAACGGTTGAAGATAGGAACATTCAATGAGAGGCCAACATACTGGCTGAAGTTATTCTTCAACTGTTTTGAGAAACCGTCAGTGTTATACCCGGAAGTCTTATAATAATTAGATCCAAGACCTGCTGAGAATGACAAGGTAGGATAAAGACCACTCTTCGCAATCTTGATGCTGTTGTCTGTTCCCTGAAGACGGTATTGCTCTGCCTGTATCTCTGGTTTAACGGCCACGGCAGAGGCATATACTTCATCGGGAGTGCTTAACAATGTCTGTTCTACAGCAATCTCAGGCACAACGATGCTAAACCCTTCGGGTGAAGGAAGTTCGAGCAACTGAGTCAATGTCAGAATAGCAAGACGGTAGTTGTTGTCAGCCTGTACGAATGTCAGACGGTCTTGGGCCAATGTTGATCTCTGCTGAGAGACCTGGGCTTCACTGGCCTTTCCATTTTCAAACATGATCCGAAGACGTTCTACCTGCATGGAATCGATACTAATCTGCCGTCTGGCGACGTCGGAAATCTCTATATCATAAAGGATTTCGACGTATGCGGCAGCCACCTGCATCTTGATATCATTCTTTGCTTTCTCCAAATCAGCCAAGGCTGCTTTCAGATTCAACTGATTCAACTTGATCCTATTGGGGATTTGAAAACCAGTGAACAAAGGAACTTCGGTACCCAGACTGAATGAAGTACTGCTGGTATTAGTATTTGCATAAGTATTTTCTGAAGTAAGACCACGTCCGAACGAGAAGTTCTGCGAGGCACTACCTGACAGACTCGGGAGACGACTGTTACGGGAGGTGCTCAGATCTATCTCACGCTGCTGACGAGTGTCATCCTGCTGCTTGACTGTCAGGTTATGCTCGACTGCATAATCAATGCAATCCCGGAGTGACCATTGACGACTCTGTGACATCGTGGGCATGGATATGATCACTGCCGCTGCGAATATCAGTTTATTTCTTTTCATCACTCTTATCCTCCTTTACTATCTGAGGTCCGCGGACACGGTCCTTAACAGTTACCCCGCTTTTTATCTGAATCTTTATTCCGTCGCTTAAGCCTGTAACCACCTGTTTACGAGTGTAAGTTTTCTTTTCACCCTGACCACTGATGAGATAGACAAACGTGGAATCGCCACTAAACTCAATAGAACTTTCAGGCAAAGCAAGCACATGGCTGGCACTCTGAAGCACAATCTCCGCATTGGCACTGTAACCGGAACGGATTCTACTGCCTTTCAGTGGAGTTACTGCCGCCTTGATCTCAAACTGATTGGCTCCATTGCTCTCTACTGCCTTTGGAGAGATATATTCGAGAGAGGCATCAAACTTAAGATCCTGAAGTGCACCGATGGTTATCTTCATCGGCATGCCTTCGATAAGACGACCGACCTCTGTCTCATCAATATTTCCGCGGAAGATCAAATCGTTCATATTTGCCACACTGGCAATGGTGGTACCATCATTAAAGGTATTACTGAGGATGACTGTATTTCCAACCTTTACAGGCACATTCAGAATGATACCTGTAGATGTAGAACGTATGAGGGTTGTTGTGGCCTTTGCATTACTCTTTGAGATACCGTCACGTACTACTTCAAGAGCGTCATCAGCAGCCATTTTCTCCTCACGAGACTGTTCAAGCGACAGCTTCTGCTTGTCGTACTCATCTGCACTGACAAGTTTCTGGTCAAACAGTTTCTTCTCGCGTGCGAAATCAATCTCTGCCTGTTTCAGATTGACAGTAGCCAGACGGACACGACTCTGAGCGGAACTGAGTGAGCCCATGTCGGGAATCACCTTTACCTTTGCAATGATATCCCCCTCCTTGACAGCATCACCTGCCTGTTTATACAGATCGGTAATGATACCACTTATCTGTGGCTTGATATTAACCTCGTTACGTGGTTCTATCTTACCTGTGACAATCGTAGTTTTCTGAAGGTCGGCATAAGAAGGTGTGAATTCCTCATAAGCAACCGCCTGGGGTTTTGATTTCTGATAGAGAAATACGAAAGTGCCGATGAATATCAGTATGATAACACCCGCAATAATGAACTTAAAATACTTCTTCATTGTTATTATTTTATTTTTTGATTACTTCAATTTGATTAAATACAAAAGAACTTATGATGATTAAATGACTATATCCACTATTCATCTCTCATGGCGTCAACCGGTTTGATGCTCATGGCCCTCAGTGCCGGTGCCAGTCCGGCGAGCACACCCAGTAACATCAGCAGTAAGGCGGAGAAAATAGCTGTCCAGAAATGGATCTGGAAATGAGCTTCCAAGATTCCATCTGTGGTATTGGCTAGTTCCAGTCCCTGAAGTATCAGTACCGCGAACAGAATACCACTCATTCCCGCGACAGCCGTCAGTACAACGCTCTCGGATATGATCTGTGACAAGATATTCTTCGGTGTAGCACCTATCGCCCTTCGAATACCTATTTCTATCGTTCGTTCTCGTACCGTAACCATCATAATGTTTGAGACACCGATGGCCCCGGCAAACAACGTACCTATTCCGACAAGCCATACAAGGAAGTTTACGCCCTTGAAAAGACTGTCGAGCATACCGAAAAGGACTTCCGTATTAAACACCTTGACAGCCGATTCGTCAGTTGGGTCAATGATATGCGCACGGGCAATGACCTCACGCATCCGGTTGGTGACGGAACTGATCGTTATTCCTTTCTTCACAGTAACGCAAACCATGTCAATACTGTCACCCTTGTTATAGGTCTGCTGCATCAGCGTGATTGGCATGACAACACTCTCCTCTGCACGACCGTTAATACTCATATTTCCGGTGTTGTAATCGACACCGACAACCTGATAATAAACCGAATCAAGTCTTACAAAAGAACCGCAAGGATCACCTCCTTTAGGAAACAAGTCTTTATATACCTTTTTACCGATGACACAGACCCTACGTTTCTGTAGCACATCCATATTATTAATGTAACGGCCATAATAAATCTTGGGCTCCTCCACTTTTGCGTAATCAGCCCGCAATCCTTTTACACTGCACTGGCTTTTCTTATCACCGCACACGGCAAAGCCTCCCCATCTGGAAATCATCGGAGAAACAACATCCAGCTCGGGAACTTGCTGTTGGAGCCGTGCAACATCCTTGTAAAGCATGCACCAGCCACGGCCTTTATGGAATCCCTTATAGGCCTTTGTTGTCGGTTGTGCCCATATCATACCGGAGTTGGTTGCAAAACCGGCGAAGTTCTTCTGAAGAAGTTCCTTCAGTCCCTGACCTCCTCCAATGAGAGCGATTAACATAAACACACCCCAGAACACGCCGAAGCCTGTCAGAAAACTCCGGCTCTTGTTGCGCGTGAGCGTGTCGAGTATCTCGCGGTATCTGTCTATATCTATTTTCATGATTATCTATATATTGTTATTCGGCTTTCAATGCCTCAATAGGTCTGATTCGTGATGCCTTGCGTGCAGGGATAAATCCGGCTAACGTACCTGCAATGATAAGAGTAAGTGTAGCCTCTATGCACACATCAAGCCCTACCGTCGGATTCAGGAACATGGTGGCCTGAAAAAGTCCACTATCCACTTTCATGTGGCCTATTGTTGCATCCATATATTGGTTGGCAGCTATTCCAAGCACCATTCCCACATATCCAAAGAAGGTGGTGATAATAATACTCTCAATGATGATCAGTCGAAGTATTGAAGCCGGCTTTGCCCCTATCGCCTTACGGATGCCGAATTCACGGGTACGTTCTTTCACCGTGATGAGCATAATATTGGAAACTCCGACAATACCACTAAGTAACGTAAACAGGCCTATAACCCAGAGTGCCTTACGTATCACACTCATACCTGTCTCCATCTGGAGGCTCTGAGTGAAACGGTTCCACATCCACAATGCGCTCTCGTCATCGGGTGCAGCATCATGATTGGAATTGATACGTGCACGATATCTGGCTTCGAATGCCGTATTTTCCTTTTCACTGCTCAAGCCATGAAAGGTATATTCTATATTATCAGCCTTATCGCCTTTGTTGTATATGGTCTTTAAGGCAGAAAATGAGGTATAGGCGTCATTATTCATTTCGCTACGGTCGGACTTATAGATGCCAACGATACAAAATGAGAAATCGCCAACCTTCACGTTTTTACCAATAAGGTTCCGAATATCCTTCTGTTCAAGTTCTTTAGCCTGATCTTCACTAATGACTAAGATCTTCCGCTTTTCTTGAAGGTCTATCTGATTGATAAAACGTCCATAGAGCATCTCCGTCTTGTCTATCTTCGCTTTATTGGGATAGACACCAGAAAGTGAAGAAGACGTATACAGGTTACCCCGACTGATGATTATACCCGACTGTTGCACAGCAGCCCCCACCTCATCTATATTCTGCTGGAAATTAGTATTAGTCAGATTAATATCCTTATCATTAAGAGAGATTCGTCGTCCCTCTTTAAGTCCGTTATAAGCCTTGGATGTCTGACCTGTACCAACCATCATTGAGTTCTTCAGATAGCGTCCGGAGTTACTCATCGTTGCGTTTATCAATCCGTTACCAGCACCCAAAAGGAATATCAGCATGAAGATACCCCATGCCACAGCAAAACCGGTAAGAGAGGTCCGCAACTTATTGTGCTTGACGGTGCTATAAATCTCTTGAAAAATATCTCTCATTTCATTATTCCGTTAATGCCGAACGGTGATGCTTCATGGTTGAAGTTCTCTTCTATCTTCCCGATGATACCGTCCTTAATGTGTACAATTTTATTCGTCTCGTTTGAAACGCCGCTTTCATGAGTAACCACGATGATAGTCATACCCTCATCCTGATTTAACCGTTTAAGCAGTTCCATCACCTCAACACTGGTTTTAGAATCAAGTGCTCCGGTAGGTTCATCTGCAAGGATTATCTGAGGTTTGGTAATTAGGGCACGGGCAATGGCAACACGTTGTTTCTGTCCGCCCGACATTTCATTAGGATAATGGCCAGCCCAGTCTGTAAGCCCAAGCTTTTCGAGATACTCCATAGCCATCGTATGACGTTTTCTTCTGCTAACACCCTGATAGAACAGAGGCAGCTCCACGTTTTCCACAGCAGTTTTAAAGTTTATCAAGTTAAACGACTGGAAGATGAAGCCAATCATCTTATTACGGTATTCTGCCGCACGAGTCTCGCTTAAGTTGCGTATGAGCGTACCATTCAGCATATACTCTCCGGTATCATAATTATCAAGTATACCTAATATATTTAATAAGGTAGACTTGCCTGACCCTGACGAACCCATGATCGACACGAACTCACCTTGTTCGATATCGAGATTAATACCCTTGAGAACATGAAGTGGAGAACCACTATTATAGGTCTTGTTTATGTCTTTTAAATGTATCATCATGACTTATTAATTTTTCAGAACTAGAGATTTGACGACAAAAATATACAGATAGTTGCAACAGAGATAATTTTTTTATTTAAAATAGAACAATTTTAACTTTTAGATATCAAAATAGACATTTTTTTTTGCATAAAAACTTAATTTGTAACGGAAAAGAAACAAGAATATGAAAAATTTAATTTATCTTTGCACTGTTTTCAGAGCAATTAACTCAAAAAGCATTATTTCTAATTAGAACAGATAACAACTTGATCACGTAGATTCTTAACTATAATTTAAACAAAATTATACACCTTAAATAAAAAAAAGTATTTTTATGTCGAAAAAAATCTTTGTATTTATCGTCACTTTACTAACGCTATCTACTGCAGTAGCACAGGTGACAACGTCTGCTTTAGCAGGCAAAGTGTTAATGACAGATACGAAAGAGGCTGTCATCGGAGCAACAGTACAAGTGGTTCACGAGCCATCAGGTACTCGGTATGCAGCCGTTACCAATGCTGATGGATTGTTCACAATCCAGGGTATGCGTATCGGTGGTCCATATTCTGTAACCATCTCTTATATTGGATATAAGACGAAGGTTTATAAAGACATTACTCTACAGTTGGGTGAGACTTATCACCTTAATGCGTCCATCTCTGAGAACATCAATGAGATTGGTGAGATTGTCATAAGTGGTAAGAATTCCAAGTTTGCTGCAGAGAAGACAGGTGCTTCTACCAACATCTCGAATGCGCAGATTATGAATATACCAACTGTTAATCGTAATATCACCGATATCTCCCGCCTCTCTCCTTATGGTGGTAATGGTATGAGTTTCGCAGGTTCTGACGGTCGTACTGCCAATTTCACGGTTGATGGTGCCAATTTCAACAACAACTTCGGATTGAGTGATAAGCTGCCTGGTGGTGGAAATCCAATATCTATCGACGCTATTGAAGAAATGCAGGTCGTTATCTCTCCGTTCGATGTTCGTCAGACTGACTTTATCGGTGGTGGTATAAATGCAATCACTAAAGCAGGTACAAACACATATAAGGGTAGCGCTTACATCTACCACAAAAATGAGAATATGCGTGGTGACGCTATCGAAAATGCACAAATTGCCAATGCACGTGATAAAGACAGTGAGACTACATACGGCTTCACCCTTGGCGGACCAATCATTAAGAACAAACTATTCTTCTTCGTAAGCGGTGAAATGATAAATGTACCTACCATCGCTAACCGATGGAGAGCTTCTGAGGATGGTGTCGCTGATGCTACGAACTACATCTCCCGCACTACAGTTGCTGACCTTACAAGGGTTTCCAACTTTGTAAAAGAAAAGTATGGCTACGATACTGGTTCATTCAATAGTTTCCCTGCAGATGAAAAGAATTATAAGATTCTTGCACGTCTCGACTGGAACATAACCGACATGCATCATCTTGCCTTTCGTTACAACTTTACAAAGAACCGCAGTTGGTTTGGACCAAATGCTTCTTCTATGGATGGCGGTACGCGTTCTGCCTATTCACGTCTTTCACAATACTCAATGTCGTTTGCAAACTCAATGTATGCAATGGATAACCTCGTACACTCTTTCTCTCTCGATTTAAACAGCCGTTTGTCTGAGAAACTATCTAACCAATTATTAGCTACATTCTCTAAGCTCGATGATGTTCGTTTTACAAACTCAAGCGAATTCCCATTCATAGACATCCTCGATGGTACAAATACGACAGGTAACTATATGGCATTGGGATATGAGCTTTTCACATGGAATAATGCTGTTCATAATACTATTTGGAATATCAAAGATGATGTTACTTACTATTTAGGCGAGCACAAGATTACTGGAGGATTGAGCTTCGAACACCAGATAGCTGACAACCAGTATATGCGTAACGGTACAGGTTACTATCGCTATTCAAGCGTTGACGATTTCATTTCCGGTGCTGCACCAGAGATCGTATGTCTGACTTATGGTTACAATGGTGAGACGAATCCTGCTGCACGTGTACAATTCAATAAGGCAGGTATCTATGCACAAGACGACTGGCAGCTTACAGACAAGTTGAAACTCACTTATGGCGTACGCTTCGACGGTCTGTTCTTTAATAATAGCGACTTGATGACAAACCAAGCTATCTACAATCTCGACTACAGTGGTCGCCATATTGACACTGGTAAATGGCCAAATTCAAACTTAATAATATCTCCACGTGTTGGATTCACATACGATGTATTCGGTGATAAGACACTGAAGGTACGTGGTGGTTCTGGTCTTTTCTCTGGTCGCCTCCCATTAGTATTCTTCACCAACATGCCGACAAACGGCGGTATGGTTCAATATCAGGCCCAGATTAATGCAGCAAGTGCTCAAAAGAAAGGATTCACTATGGATAAATTCGCTGGTGGTTTGGTAACCGATGCAAACGGCAAGGCAACAACTGCAGCCCTATACGACAAACTCGTTTCATTGGGTTATCCTTCAACAGTAAAACCTGAAGACGGTACCGTTCCATCATCAATCTCGGCTGTCGATCCCGATTTCAAAATGCCACAGGTATGGAAGACATCACTCGCTGTTGACTATATTATTCCTGTATCATTCCCTCTCTCTGTTACTGTTGAAGGAATCTTTAACAAGACAATTAATGGAGTATGCATGTCAGACTGGAGTATTCCTTCTGTAGGCGGTTTTGCCCGTTTCAACGGTGTTGACAACCGTCCAATATTCCCTTCAGGATTCCGAACAGGTACAAAAGCTTTCATGCTCGAAAACACGAGCAAAGGATACGGTTGGTCTGGCAACGTTACCTTGAATGCACAACCAACAGATTGGCTCTCTTTGATGGCAGCTTACACACACACAGTATCTAAGGAGATCACAGGTATGCCTGGTTCTGCAGCTGAATCAGCATTTACCTATGTACCTACAGTTGAAGGACCGAACAATATCAAATTACACAATTCTCAATATGTTACTCCCGATCGTATCATAGCATCAGCTACAGCCCATGATAAGAGTGGCAATCACTTTAGCTTGATTTACGAAACATGGCGTGGCGGTTATAACTATTCTTATATGATGGTTAATGACATGAACGGAGATGGTTACAACTATGATGCCATCTATGTACCAACAGACAAACAGGTAAACGACAATGAATTCCGTTTCGTTAGCGAAGATGATAAGACCCGTTTCATGGCTTATGTTCATAAAGACGATTATCTGAAAAATCGCCAGGGCAAATATGCAGAAGCTTATAGCGTTTACTCACCATGGGTACACCGTGTCGACTTCAGCTACAAGCATGACTTTAAAGTTAATGTTGCGAATACAGCTCACACGCTTCAGCTTAGCTTCGACATTAAGAACCTTATGAACTTATTCAACTCAAGTTGGGGAGTAGCCAAATACCTGAATCCGGAGATTGGTTCCGAGGCACGCATTCTTAAGTTTGAAGGAGTTGATGCCCAAGGTTATTCTACATACTCTACTCCAGCTTCAATCAGTGGTAGCACTAAGACTTGGGTACCATACCACTCTATTGACCAGTGTTGGTATGCATCTATTGGTATAAAGTATATTTTTAATTAATATAAAGTCAGTATAAAATTATGAAACTTAAATATTTTCTTCCAGCATTCATTGCAGCTATCGCGATGTTATTTAGTTGTTCTGACGACGATTCAATTACTCAACTAAGCGAGATCCAGGTTTCCTCATCGTATATATCTATACCAATGACTGGTGGTTCTAGTTCATTCACAATCCAAGCTGATTCAGCATGGACTCTTGAAAAGACAATGACTAAAAAGGATTCAGTCAAATGGTTAACACTATCCGTCACATCGGGTTCTCCCGGAGAAACGACAGTTAATCTTTCTGCAGGATCTACTCTTGACGGCCGTAGTGCAGAGTTGTTACTCAAACGTGGTAACAAGATTCAACACATTAATGTCATCCAAGGAGTTTCTGTAGTTTCTCAAGCTACTTGTGCTGAGGTTATTGCAGGTCCAGACAGCAAGACCTACCGTGTCAAAGGAACTTGTACAGCTATTGCAAACACCACTTATGGTAACTGGTATTTGAAAGATGAAACTGGTGAAATTTATATATACGGAACTCTTGATGCAAAAGGTGCAACACAGAACTTCGCCAGCCTTGGCATTGAAGTGGGTGACATCATAACGGTAGAAGGTCCTAAAACCACTTACGGCACGACCGTAGAACTAGTAAACGCAACTGTTGTCAAAATAGAGAAGTCCCTTATTAAGGTTGACTCAACAAACGTTAATGGCGTAAAGACAAATACATTGCCTCTCGAAGGTGGTAATATTACAGCTCATATCATGTGTAAAGGACAAGGCGTAACTGTAGATATCCCTAGTGACGCGACAGATTGGCTATCTATCTCTTCAATCAAATCGTCAAACACGGGAGCTACTGTCTCATTCAAAGCTGCTGCCAATACAGGAGGGGACAGAAATACAACTATTACCTTCCATACAACTGATGGTTCTAAGGATTACACTTCACAAACCACGATCATCCAGAAAGGCGCTATCGTCGAAGGCAACATTGCTAATTTCAATGCAGCAGCAGTAGGCAATACACAGTATCGCATTACAGGTATCATCAGTAGCGTTAAGAGTGATAAATATGGCAACTTCTACATTAAGGATTACTCGGGTGAAACCTACGTATATGGTTTGGCCGGATTCTTGGATAAAGGTTTGAAAGTTGGAGATATTGTCACTGTCGTAGGTAAACGTGGAGCGTATGGTACTACTATTGAGATGCTGAGCCCAACGTTCGAGAACGTAAAACCAGTTCAGACAGTTACTATCGACCAGTTCCGTGCAAAACCAGATGACAAGACCACTTACTACATGATTAGTGGTACGGTAGGTAAACCCACAGAAACCGGTACGAAGTACGACCTTACAACATATGGTAACCTCGCCTTGACTGATGCAACGGGTTCTGTTTACATCTACGGTGTAACAGCTGGCTGGAATGGACCATCGAAAGCATTTGGCAGTTTAGGAGTAAAGGAAGGAGACAACCTGACTATTGTTGCTTACAAAACTTCATATAACGGACTTGTTGAGGGTGTTGGTATGTTTTTTTCAAACCAGAGTGCTCAATAATTTTAGCAATAAATTTTAGTAAGGCAGTTTCTATTCTTTAAGAAAAATGAAAAAGAATATTTTTAGAGGAGTAATCATGAGTGCAATACTCATGATTACTTTAAATGTAAATGCACAGATAGACCTGAACAATCTGGGCAAAGTGATCAGCAGTGCTGTCGGGAGCGATCTCGCATCAGTTCTCACTGGACAGAATAATGTGACGAAGGAAACTATCGCAGGAACATGGAGCTATCAGGGACCATCTGTTGTATTCGAAAGTAATGATGTATTAAAAGCAGCCGGCGGACAAGTCGTATCATCTGTTGTTGAAAATAAGCTGGCAGCCCAATTCGCAAAAGTCGGTATCACTGAAGGTAAGTTTCTCATCACATTCGGTGCAGACGGGACTTTTTCCATTATTAAAGATGGCAATGTGAGTTCATCCGGAACCTACACTATCAATGGAATGAAAATAACTTTCTCCTATCTGGAAGGCACTGCCAATATTTCAGGGTACGCCCAAATGAAAAATAACGTATTGTCTATCTTATTCGACAGTTCCAAGCTTCTTGATGTCATGGGCAAGATTAACAAGATAAGCAACAACAGTAGTCTGAATACTATATCCACACTCATAGGAAGCTATCAAGGAATGAAATCCGGTCTTGCTTTTGGCAAGTACGTTGCACCTGTTGTAACCCCACCAACTACAACTACTACAACAGTAAAATCGGCGACAACGAAGACCTCGACAAAGAAATCAACGAAAAAGACGACTAAAAAGACCACCAAGAAGACAACAAAAAAGAAATAAGAACAGAAACGGAGGTCATACTCTATTTAGTTTTCCTATTTAACATAAAACTGGAGATTTTACAAACATTTGAGAGACAGACTCTTATGTGATTTGTAGAATCTCCAGTTTTCTATTATATAAAAGATTAAAAACCATAGTATAAGCGTCACTTTGAATAGACAACGACCTGTTATTCAGACAGCAGGAGCCTTTTATAACTAAATAATGTTAATTATGTTATAAAACTATTTCGTGTTTTTTCAAACAACAATAAAAAGCAGTACCTTTGCAGTCCGATTATTAAAATCGAGGGTGGCTTAGACCCTCACGGATGATGTGTTAATAGTTGTGCTTTTGGCCGAGCATAGCGGTTAGTGAATCAGAATCCAAGGAAAAAAGTTTTTTAGTAGTTTAAACAATTAAAATTAAAAATGGACACTTTAAGTTACAAGACCATTTCCGTCAACAAGGAAACAGCAAAGAAAGAGTGGGTCGTAGTTGACGCCAGCGATCAGATTGTAGGTCGCCTCTGCTCTAAAGTTGCAAAACTTATCCGCGGAAAGTACAAACCAAGCTTCACACCTCACGTAGATTGTGGAGACAATGTTATTATCATCAACGCTGCAAAGGTTGTCTTCTCTGGCAAAAAAGAGACAGATAAGATTTACACTCGCTATACTGGTTACCCAGGCGGTCAGCGTTTCAACAATCCAGCAGATCTCCGCAAGAAGGACGGTGGTGTTGATAAAATGCTTCGCCATGCCGTTAAGGGTATGCTCCCTAAAGGTCCTTTAGGACGCAGTCTGCTTAAAAACCTCTATATATTCGAAGGTGCTGAGCATGACAAACAGGCACAAACTCCAAAAACAATTGATATTAACCAGTATAAATAAAAGAGGATGGAAGTAATTAATGCAATAGGCCGCCGTAAAAGCGCTATCGCTCGTGTTTACGTCAGCGAAGGTACAGGCAAGATTACCATTAACAAAAGAGATATAA
>DAIOSW010000055.1:0-13797 GCA_036752365.1 Prevotella sp. | reverse complement strand
CGTCAGTAGATCATTTCTGTTAATAAGAAACGGTGCAATGTTATTCACATTTGAAAAGGCTTTATTTGATACAAATCTAAAGCTATCAGACCAGCTGTCAAGAGCTCCTTTTATGTGTATACCTTTATCTTTATTATCGGTATTATCTTCTTTGTGGAATTCTATCTCTTTTTTTATGATTTTGTCATTGATTTCGTTCGTATTGATAAATTTATAACTAATATGATATCTATTATAATTAATTGGATCCATAAATCTATTTGTAGGAGTTGTAAAGCATAGAGTAGAATATATTTGTACTATTTTTCCCTTAATATGTTCATCCTTTAAAACCTCTGGAATCTTTAACTTGATAAATAGAATTTCATTGTTTTTTATTTCTTGTTCTAAAACAATTGTTACACTCTTTTCATTTGAATAAAGGACTTTGGTTTCGTCAACAATTCCATGTCCCTCAATCATACGACATAGCATTTTAGCATCAAGAAGGTTATGCTCTTTACAATACGAATTTTTCTTTATCACAGCATTTCTTTTTACAATCAGTTCTTCGAAATCTTTGTTTTTTGATAATATAGAAGGTTCTGTGGAATTAATAATTATTGCTTTCAATGTTGACATAAATATATCCGGATGTTGTTGAAGTATCCGTGCACAAAGATTGGTTATATATGGTGTTGCCAAACTTGTACCACAACTATATCCCAGAGGACTAATCCTGTCCAAACCTATTACAGGAATCCCATTTTTTGAGGTAGAATCTTTACCACCATCAATTAGGACATCTGGCTTGTGAAGATTACAGTTGACAGAGCCTTGACCAAGATATGCATCATTCACCATCATGGAATAATCAATATATGATTTTTTTGTATATAACGCTGGAGCTTTATCAAACATAGCACCAACTGTAATTCCATTCATACAGTCACCAGGTTCACCTATATTTTTATCCTGTGTTTGGTTAGGATCGGAATAATCATAATAAATATATGGGATATCCTCATTGATATCATCACTATTACCCGTCGCTATGATAAAAAGAATATTATACTTAAATGCCAATTCATCAAGCATCTGGGCATATAAAGATATGTCCGAATTTATACCTTTACTCAATTCGGATGACATCGATATATTGAAAACTCTAACCTTGTATTCTCTATTCGCTGTGATAATTGCATTTTTGAGGTCTAGCAATGAAAATTTGTTATTATTCCTTCGATATACTTGTATCGAATAAATCTTTGCTTGAGGTATTAATCGTTCTGTTAGGTTTTGTTTTCCATATATTATTAATGAAGCAACAGACGTTCCATGATACTCATCAATAACCACAGGTTCTTCAATAATTGAGACCTGTTTTACGATCAGTCCACTGAATGCATTAAGGCTCGTATCAATACCAGAATCAATTAAGCCGACTACTGGAAGACCATCAATATTCAACATATCAACATTAAAAGTACCAGAAAATTGAGTTCTGTTAAACCTATTAGGATTTACTTTATATAATGGTATAGATTGAATCGTTTGAATTACATCAAAATTATCCTTAATATATCTCACTTTCTCCTCTGGTAAATTGTTTATTTCGTATATTTTATTATCACTTTCCGATTCCGAAAGTTCTTTAAGTTCATTAGCACCAAGATATATCTTTAACTCGTCGACTATTTGTTGGTAAGAGGGAACACTATTCTTTGGGGTTAATTTTACTATTGATTTTGAACTACTCGAAAGAAAATTTCCCATTGAATCTGAATCATATAATTCAAAACAATCAATAAGGGTGAGTACTTTATATTTTTTTCCAGATTGAATAAGGGCGATATTTTCTACAATATCGTTTAGCCTTGTCATAAAGACTTGAAATTTTTCTTCATCTTCTATCCAATATAAGACTGAAAGTCCCATATCTGTTACACTTATTTCCTTTAACCCCCAGCTGGAAACCGATTCACGATAAGGTTTAAAGAAATGAATCCTTATATAATCGTAATGAGGTATTTGCAATTGCTTATCTCTTTTGTCATCTCTCCTACTTCTATCTGAGTAGAACTGCACCTGACATTCATGAATCTTTTGAACCTGAAAATCATAATCTTTATCTTCATCATCCTTATTATCTTTATATTGATTGACTTTACAATTCAAACGTACACCTTCACCTCTAGAAATAGGATTTCTCAATATTAAATGTGATTTTTCCATTGTTTCGTAATATTTTAAGAATTGATTAAGTTATTATTGCTTGGAATCTTCTTTTCTCTATTTATCTTTAAAGTTAACTTAAATCGCATCTTTTATTATTTTTAAAAAGCTTACAAATATAAATAAAATATTTGACGTTATAGATCTTTTAGGCACAAAATAAATAATTTAACCTTAATTAATTCTTGACTCTAATTATTTTACCAAAGTTTGACTTGGGATGAACAGGAGTTGTCTCAACCCAAAAACTAATGCAGAAAGGAAATGAATATTTCCTTCATCAAACGGAGTAACTCAATGATTTGCAAAAAAGTTAACACGCACTACTCTCCTATCAAATGATTCTCTCCTAATAAGAGTTTTACAAAATGAGCAGATCAGGATCGTCGGTCACCTCTAGGGGATCATGGCGGTCGCCCTGGAAATAGGCCATCGGTGATAGCTGGTGGGTCAGCTTGCGATAATTGCCACTGTGGTTCATCGTCCTCAAGCGGGATAATTTCTGATCGAGCTCGTCTTTGCTACGGGCAAAGACAAAGTTCCAATAATACCTGTCCTCATATTCGTAATCGGAACTGTCAAAACGGGGATAGGGCTCACTGTCCTCTCCTACATACACTCCCTCCTTGGGAGTACCGGTTAGTGCATGCCTCTTGATCTCGTCGATGCCATGGAAAATGACTCCATAGACCTCAATTTTACGGTTGTTTGCGATCTCCATCATTATTATTATTTTGAGTTATTTTGTTTCTTTTTTCATAGTTATGTATGATTTATTAGATCAATATCACGGAAGGAATATTCCGATGATCATATTCTGAGTACAAATATATACAAAATTCCAATAAACAAGAAATTATGATCAGGAAATACACCATGCAACATAATTTATCTTATTTGAGGAATATAAGAATTTCTTGTATTAACGAAAAATGAGACATGTATTAACAAATTATTTTGACTTTTGGAACTTAAATCAAAAACTATTCATATATTTGTGGTCAAAATAGAAACTACATGAGATGGTACAGCAAATATCTGGAAGTATACAATAAGCCGTTCACTGACGAGCAGGATGCTATCTGTAAGGTGGTGAAGAAGCAGATAGGAAAGCTACAGACGGAGAACCCAGTGGTGACCGTGAGCGTGATTGCGTACAATGAAGAACGACATCTGCTGGCTTGCCTATGGGCTCTCAGCGATATGATTTGTAAATATCCGTTGGAGATCATCGGGGTGAACAATGACTCGAAAGACAGGACGGCTGAGATCTTTGAACGCTGCGGCGTGAGATTCTTTAACGAAGATAAGCACAGCTGTGGGTTCGCACGCTTATGCGGACTGAACAACGCTCGCGGAAAATACCATATTAACATTGACGCCGACACGATGTATCCTCCTCACTACGTGGAGACGATGGTGGATGCTCTCGGTAAGGATGGTGTGGTGGGCGCCAGCTCTCTCTGGAGCTATATACCTGACGAGAAGCATCCCGCCTGGGGCGTGAGACTGTTTGAGTTGATGAGGGACACTCATATATGGATCCAACACTTCAAACGTCCGGAACTGAGTGTGAGGGGACTGGTGTTCGCCTTTGACGCTGAACTGGGACGGCAGGTGGGTATCAGAACTGACATCATCAGAGGCGAAGACGGATATCTGGCTCTTCAACTCAAGAATTTCGGAAGGATTGTCTTCGTAAGGAAACGTAGAGCGAGAGCTGTTACAGGCTACGGGACGATGGATGGTGACGGCACCTTCTGGCAGAGTTTCTGGTTCAGAATCAAGAAATACTCCATGAGCATAGGCCGTATATTCTTCTCAAAGAAGGAATATAAGGATGAGGATTCGAACCTGGTGGAGAAAAATAGGAAATAAACTTATTTTGATGATGACATCTTGATGGGGTGCGTGAAGATAAAACGCGCTCCCTCTTTGTAGGTAGGGTCAACCCAGATACGTCCGCCACACCCCTCGACAATCATTCGACTAATAGAGAGTCCCAAGCCCGTGCCTTGGGCAAAGTTATTCAACTTCTCAAATCGTTCGAACACGGCTTCTATCTTATCTGCAGGGATTCCACAACCGGTGTCGGTGACGGAGAACTGTACGATATTGTTGGCTTCGTCAATATTGATGGCAAGACGGATGAAACCCTTCTCGGTAAACTTGCTGGCATTGGTGAGCAGATTGATGAGGACCTGACTCAGACGCTGCTCGTCGGTACGAAGAATGAAGGTCTCTACAGGCGGATCAAACAGAAAATCGGCTTTCGTACGGTGTAACGACTCTGTGGTGCTGATCACAGTACGGCATAAGGCGATAATATCATAATCGCCAAACTGCATCGCCAGCCTACCCGACTCGATACTGGAGAGGTCGAGGATGTCATTGATCAAATGAAGGAGCAATAATGAATTCTGCTGGATGATATCGCCGAAGTTGCGCCTCTCCTCTTCAGAGACTTCCATATTCGGATCGGTAATGACATTCGAGAATCCTACAATGGCATTCAACGGGGTACGGATCTCGTGACTCATATTCGCCAGAAACGAGGTCTTCATCCTATTGGCTTCTTCTGCCTCCTCCTTGGCCAGTTTCAGTTCTTCACTCTTTACCTGAAGAATCTTTTTCATTCTGTTCATGTGGACAATATAATAGAACGCTATACCCAAACAGATGATGAGGAAGATGATAAAGATGGAGATGCCTATCACCAGATGTTCATTCTGATGATAGAACGACGGAGGTTCATTGATGAGATGCGAGTCGGCAGGAAGTCGGGAGGGATCAATATGAAAATCCTTCAGACGATTGTAATCAAACTGGTATATTCCGTTAAGAACGGTCACTCCGGGCTTGCGGCGTGTCTTCAGATAGCTGTAACTGTAGTCAGCCAGCTCTTTACCTACATTACGGTAATCGGGACTATAGCCGCCGATAGCCCAACTATCCATTCCGACAGATGACATGGTAAAGACATGAAGCTTGCGATTGGTGGCACAGAGCATGTGGGTGGTACTGCCAAGTACGTAATTGTCGGAACAGTCGATACGCCATGTGCCAACTAATACAGTTGTTCTGTCAGACATCTTACTCACCATGTCATTCACTTTAATAAACGAAAGTTTACGACCATCTATCAGCTGAAGTTTAAGATCGGGGTATCTCTTCATCTTCTTTTTGACATAAGCCTGCATAGTCAGTCCTCCAAACGTGTTATCAGAGAGAAAGGCAACGTTACGTGTCCGGGGATATAAAGACTTGATCAGTTTTATATTTTTATCGACATCATATTGGTAAATGATTCCGCCTACGATATTAAAATTTTTAAAGTCCTTAAGAATATCCTGTGATTCCGGATTCCATTCCTTGATATTGACACCAGATGGAGGAAGCATAATGACATTTCGATTCCTCATGCCAAGCATGACCGGTAGTCGATGGACTACCTCCTCGTCTAAGGAAAAGAACGCAGAGCCGGCCTCGACACCGAGCAGGATGACAAGAGATGGCTGGGTGGTACCATTGCAATATTTCTTCAGGATATTGGTCATGCGAGAACGCCACTGCTTCGACTCGGGCAGATTACGGCAGTTCATACTCTCGATAGCTACATTATATGTTCCTCCGATGGTGCTGTATTCACGCATGAACTCGGAGAGCGTCTCTGCGGTTGTACGCGTGTCGGGATTATACGATGATATAATAAGGATTGTATTATCGGGCTTGCCACATTTCGTCTGAGCTTGTGCGGAGCTTATCGTAATAAATAAAAGAAAAAACAGAAAACAGTTCGTTAAAGTCCTAACCATAATTACATGATGAGTATTATTACAATTTTTATCTGCGACAAAGTTAACATTTATATTTCATTTTTTTTATTATTCCGACATTATTTTTAGACTTTTTTTGCCGATGTTTTCGATTTAATCATAAATACAACATTTTGAAATATACGATTTTAAATGATTACATAAAAAGAAATGATATTGAAACAATAAGTAACGTCAATAAAAAGAACTATTCATAACTTTGCAGTCAACAAAATGTTATAAAAATATGAAGAGAGAAAGATTTTTGATTCTGGGCCTTTCAGCACTGATGATGCTGACCTCTGTTACAGCTTCTGCCAAAGAGGGCAAAAAAGTGGGTAATAGCAACAAAACTACGTTTACTAACCCAATGATATGGGCTGACGTTCCTGATCCTGATGTGATTCGCGTGGGTGATACCTTTTACATGGTCAGCACGACGATGCACCTCATGCCGGGTGCTCCCATCATGGCTTCAAAGGACCTGGTACACTGGGAGACCGTCAGTTATGTGTTTGACAAACTGAAAGACACACCTAAATATGATATGAACGAGGGTACCGTTTACGGACGCGGGCAGTGGGCTACCTCGATCAGATATAGAGATGGTAAGTTCTATATCGTGTTCAGTCCTAACGACGCACCTTACAAATCTTATATCTTCACTGCAACCAGTGCCAAAGGTCCTTGGAAGGTGCTTTCACGCACACCCCATTTCCACGACAACTCCTTGTTGCTCGACGATGACGGTAAGGCTTATATGTACTCCGGAACCGGACAGATCACTGAGATGAACAGCGACCTGAGCGGCGTGAAAGAAGGTGGACTGAACAAGACACTGTTCCAGCGTGACTCTACTGAAAACGGTTTGTTGGAGGGCAGCAGGGTGATCAAGCATGACGGCAAATATTATTTGTTGATGATTTCATGGCCGAGAAACGCCAAACGCAGACAGGTATGCTACAGAGCGGATAACGTGGCCGGACCTTATGAGAAAAAGGTAATTCTGGAAGACAATTACGCCGGATTCCCTTACTGCGGACAGGGTACCATCGTGGATGATGCTAACGGCAACTGGTACGGAGTGATCTTCCAAGACCGTGGGGCTATCGGAAGAGTGCCGCTACTGATGCCTGTAAGATGGGTTGACGGCTGGCCTATGCTGGGCGACAAGGACGGAAAGGTGCCTACTACATGGACAACTCCTTTTAAGAGCTACGATACGGGCAGAAAGATTGTTGGAAGCGATGATTTCAACGCAAAGAAACTCAGCCTGGTATGGCAGTGGAACCATAACCCGGTGGACAGCGCATGGTCGCTGAGCGAGAGAAAGGGTTTCCTGAGATTGAAGACTTCTAGAATCGTCACTAACCTCTACGAGGCTCTAAATACCATCTCACAGCGTATGACGGGACCGAAGTCAACCGGTACGGTATGCATGGACATCTCTAAAATGAAAGACGGTGACGTAGCCGGCCTGAGCGCATTCAACGGACATTCTGCCATCATGGCCCTGAAGAAGGAGGACAACAAGACTTACCTCTATCTGACCAATGCTGTGGTTGACATGGACGACAGAACGAAAAAGGTAACCAACGTGGATGAGAAAGAGATTGCTAAAGTGGAAATCAACACGAAGGTGGTGTACCTGCGCATCAATACTGACTTCAACCTCCATCAAGACTTGGCTACATTCAGTTACAGCACTGACAATAAGAACTGGAAGGAGATTGGACAGCCATACAGAATGCAATTTGACTTCAGACGCTTCTTTATGGGTACTCGTTTCGCCATATTCAACTATGCCACAAAGAGCAATGGCGGCTATGTGGATGTAGATTATTTCAACTACAAACAAGAGAAATACTAAATAGAAATATCGCAAAGTCGTTTCATTTTGTCGCATCGTCTCATTAAAATTTGTTGCATCAAAGATTATTTATTATCTTCGCAACAAATTTTAATGTAATACGAATATGAAACGACTTTTGTTTATTTTCTGTGTCACCTTGATAATCGGTTCCGGTACTTGTTTTTCACAAATACCACGACTGTTTACCTCTGACCGACTCTCAAGCAACCTGATCACCTGCATCTGTCAGGATAAGGCAGGATACCTCTGGATAGGCACTGAATATGGACTGAATAAGTTTGACGGCTACCGCTTTACCACCTATCTGCATGATGACGCTGACACGACCACCGTTCACGATAACTCAATCACCAGCCTCTTTGTCGACCGCAATGGCAACCTCGTCGTCGGCTCCAGTCAGGGTGCAAGCGTATATGATTACGACAAAAACTGTTTTCATGTTCTAAGAAGCAGAAACAATCCAAAGCCTCACTTTAGCCATTTCGTACAATTACCTGACAACAAATTACTTGCATGTACTGCCGGATTTGGTTTATTCGCTGTCAATATTGAAACGACAACACTCATCCCGTTTGGTGAGATCAGACCCAACAATACTGAAAACTTCTACAACAGCATCTACCTCGACCGCAACAATGACTTGTGGAAAATAGGCAATGAACCATTTGTGTCGAAATACAAGAACTGCAAAGTCAGACCGGGACTGGCTAAAAATTATTTCTCGCAGGTGGGCATTCCTCAGGAGTTTATTACCACTGCCGACGGCACCATCATCGTGATATGCCAGCACGGACTGATGAGATATGATGAACGAAACGACAGAATGGTGGTGATGAACATCAACTACGGACCGTTTGACGTCAACGCGCTCATGATGGACTGTGGTATTATCAGCCGTCGGGGAGACATCTTCATTGGCACCAAGGGCAACGGCGTGTTCTGCATTCGTAAAGGAACGAATTTGCTGACCACCGTGGGGAGTGACATCAAAGGGCTCGACCTGACTAGCACAAGCATCAGGGCGCTCTGCGAAGACAAAGAGAACAACCTCTGGGTGGGCTGCAACAAGAAAGGGCTACTCTTTATGCCCAGCAGAAAGGCGAAATTCACAACATGGAACTTCTCTCAACAGAACACGAACATAGGCGGGTCGGTGACCTCCATCTGTAAGGGCGAGGATGGTATCACCTGGTGCGCTGTACAGAACAACGGCGTATATGGGTTTGACAGCAACGGGAAGATTTGCGCTCACCCGAAAGCACCTGCGGGTACAAACATTATCTACAGGGACCGTCAGAGTCGATTCTGGATTGGTACAGACAACGGTCTGTTCAGCTATAACCCCTATTCGGGCAGTTTCAAGTTTGAGATGAAGATTAACGGTGAGACGGTCAACGCCATCACTGATGACGGAAACGGCAAGTTGTTCGTATCCGACTTTGGCAAGGGAATGAAGATTTTCGACTCGAAAAGCGGTTCCGTAAACACTTATAACATGTTTATGAACGATCCCAAGCACGGCCATCTAAACAACAACTGGATCATGACGCTTTACTACGACCGTCAAGGTATGCTCTGGATTGGTAACACCGCAGGACTGATGATGTTCGCTCCAAAGACAAACACCTTCTTCCCTACCTATGGTGGCAGCTTCCTGGAGCATTCCACCTGTAACTCCTTCTACGAGATGGCTGACGGGAACATGATGATCGGTACTATCGCGGGGTTATACCTCTTCGACAGAAAGAGAAACGAAGCTCGCCCCTATCAGGGAGCTGACATCTTACGGAATAAAGTGATCAACAGCATCGTGAAGGATCATGCGGGTGATATCTGGTTCAGCACCTCCATGGGAATATGGCAGTACAGCAAAGAGAAAAAGAAATATACGGGATTCGTGAATGGCAACGGACTGGTGACACACGAATATGGGATAGGCTCTTATATGCATGCTTCGGATGACAGAATCTATTACGGTAATGGCGATGGAATCACTACTTTTTATCCCGATGCGTTAAAAAACAGTGAGAAGATCAAGAGCGAGCTGATGCTGACAAACCTCTTTATCGGTATCAAACCGGTGAACTGCACTACACTCTCTAACGGTCGACTGATCACAGCCACAGCTGTGGAGAAGTCGGACCACTTCACCATTTCTTATATAGAGAATACGTTCTCCATGGAATTCTCGCTGATGGAATATGGTTATGCGCAAAACGTGATTTACGAATATAGAATGAACGACAATGGTGAATGGACTGCTACCGAGGAGGGTAAAAACGCCATCACGTTCAGCCATCTGCAACCGGGCTCTTACACGCTCGAGGTGAGGGCTTGCGTCAATGGGGCGTACTCCGCGACAAAGACGTACTACATCAACATCACCCCACCCTGGTATCTGAGCACTACAGCTTATCTACTCTACTTCATCTTAGGAATCTCTCTGACTATCTATATCTTCTATCAATATAACCAAAGACGTCGCGAGGAGCTGTACGAAGAGAAGATGAAATTCCTCATCAACGCCACTCACGATATCCGTTCTCCGCTGACACTGATCATGGGCCCCTTGCACAAACTGATGAAAAAGGATTTCGACGAGGAGACAAAGGGAGAACTGAACGTGATTGAAAGGAATGCGAAAAGGATTCTGCAACTGGTTAACCAGATTCTAGACATCCGAAAACTGGATAAGAACCAGATGAGCATGCACTGCACGGAGACGGATATGGTAGGTTTCATAGAGGGTATCTATAAGAACTTTGAGTTCCGCGCGAAAGAGTGCGGTATCGAATTCTCCTTCGAGCATGGTGACAAACCGCTCTGTGCATGGATTGACCGTATCAACTTCGACAAGGTGATATCCAACTTGTTGTCGAATGCTTTCAAATATACGTTCGACGGAGGTAACATCACTATCAAGGCAACCACCGGCGTGAATGACAAAGCGGATCCGGCTCTAAAAAAATACCTGCAGATACAGATTATCGACAACGGCATTGGACTGAAAGAGGCCCGCACGGACAGGATTTTCGAACGGTTCTACCAAGGCAGCAACGGAAGATCCATCCATATTGACGGTACGGGTATCGGACTGAACCTCTGTAAGATGATCGTGGATCTGCATCATGGTACTATCGAGGCTGAAAACCGCACTGACTGCCAGGGTACCTGCATGACGGTGAGGATTCCGTTGGGATGTACACACCTGAAGGAGGAGGAACTGCTTCATCCCGAAGATATGAAGGAGGAGAACGGCAACAAGAAGAAATGGAATAACTCACGCCACAAAATTCTCATCGTCGACGACGATAAGGAGATAGGCGACTATATCAGCGGTGAACTGGGCGAATTCTTTAAGTTTAAGACTTGCCACAACGGTAAAGAGGGACTCGCTGAACTTCTGAAAAATGAGTATAACCTGGTCATCTCTGACGTGATGATGCCGGAGATGGACGGATTCACCTTTGTCAAGAAGGTGAAGTCAAACAGCCTCATCAGTCATATCCCTGTCATTCTGCTGACATCGAAGTCGGATATCGACAATCGTATGACGGGATTTGAGAAAGGTGCGGATGCATATATTGCCAAACCGTTTGATATGGAAGAGCTGCATGTGGTCATGAACAACCTGATCAACAGCATGCTGCGACTGAAAGGTAAGTTCTCAGGGGCTCAGAAGCAGGATGGCAAGATTACGGATGTGACGAAGGATGTGGTGAGCAATGACGATCAGTTAATGCAGCGCATCGTGAAATCGGTGAATAAGAACTTGTCTAATTCCGACTTCGACGTGAAGATGCTTTCTGAAGAGGTGGGTCTCAGCAGAGCTCAGTTGCACAGGAAGATGAAAGAGATGACGGGTATCCCTGTGGGAGAATTCATCCGAAACCTCAGACTGGAACAGGCTGCAAAGCTATTACGTGAGAACAAAGTGAACGTCACTCAGGTGGCATATACGGTAGGGTTTAATAACCAGACGCACTTCTCAACGGTGTTCCGCAAGCATTACGGCATGTCACCTAAAGAATATATTGAAAAGCATAAACAAACGGAATAGTTGGGACAAAACACAACGATAATGACACAAATCACAACAGGGAATAGATAAATAGACACACCCTTGAAATAAACGGAAACACGATTAATAGGGATTTTTCGTAACTTTGCGGTCAGATTTTTTGATTATTTACTTTAAATTTTTTAACCACTTAATTATGAAAAGAAAAGGATTACTATTCCTCGGATTATTCCTAGCATGTTTATCTGGTCACGCGCAGAACCAAGTGTTCTACAACGGATTCGAGAATGTGCAAGGAACGGACACGACCGCTCTCGGTTGGTTCCAGTTCATCAACACTCAGGCAGGTGATACCCGCGACTCACTCTATACGGGTGATTATTACGGGGGCAGCACCAGCACGAAAAGTTGTTGGTTTCACAATGATGCAGCCACTGAAGGTTCTGCTTGGTTGCGAGCTATCAAGTTCCGTAACCTGCCTCTGAAAGCCAACACATCATATCGTCTCTCTTTCTGGCTCAAAGGTGACAGCCAGTACACCATGGACGGTACAACAAACAAAAGCTCAAATGTTCGCGCTTCTGTGATGACAGGTCGCGAAAATGCAGATGTTCAGCTGCTCGCTGCTGACAGTACAAAGTTCGACTACACAACAACTGTGGCCGGAGACTGGAAAAAGTATAACTTTATGTTCTATTACTTAGGTTATGACATCCAGGCACAATATTTTGGAAATCATAAAAGTGCGACTTCTCCTGACCAGATACTGAAGGATAATAATTTCGCTTCTATCTATCTCTATAATCCTGGTGATTATTTCCTGGATGATGTGAGCATGACAGAATCAACCATCGCCGGTGTCACCTTTAATCAGGATATGATCAAAGTTGATTTCGGATATGCAACGAATGTAGCTACCCTCGCAAAAACAGTCAAAGCCGGCAAATTGCAGTTGCCAAACAACTGTGTCACCGTGACCCTTAACGGGAACCAGGTGGAAGTGGCTTCTGTAGAAGTACAGAGCGACGGTTTCCTCTACATATTCCTGGGTAAGGACTTCCCACAATCAGGTGAGGACAAAGTAACGGTAAGCTTCACCAATCCTACAGATGCTAACGAGCTGTTCTACACATCAAGTCTTCGTCCTAACTCTGCAAACGCTGACAAAGCTGTGATCAGCTTCACCGGCGAGGTAGGTGAACTCGATGAGAACATCAACGTCTCTTCTATTGCTTATGAACCTCCTACCCTTGTGACTTCTGTTCCTGAGGACGGATCTTTCGACCTGCCTGCTTCAACAAACTCATTTACTTTGAACTTTGACAAACCTGTCAATCTGGACAAAGCATCTGCTACCCTCACAGGAGGTTCCATCAAAGGTGAAAAACTTACTTTCACGCCTTCTACAGGCTTCGCTCAGAGCGTTACACTGACACGTACAGGTACAGGCGATCTGGGTACTGCTGAATATACTGTCAACATGACCAACATCCTCGGCAAGCTCTCTTATGGTGACGACCTGTTCAACACTGTAAACCTCACCTACAATATCGGTACAAAAATCGCTGATCCTAATGACACTGCTTATGTAGCTTGGAAGGACAGTTTCAACGTAAAAGGGGACGGATACATTCCAGCTCAGGGATGGACTATGGTCAACAGTGCTGACAACTCAACACTGAATGCAGGTACACAACCGGGATTTGGTCCTCGTCTGTTCAAGTTCGGTGACGGTGGCGATGTTTCTCTTGCTCTGTACATCCGTTGCGGATATGCTGAATACGGTCTGAAAGATGACCATAAGCTTTCACTCAAGGCCGGTAAATACCAGATTCATTACAACTGCTTCGGCTGGAAGGCTACACCTACCGTGA
>DAIOSW010000054.1:0-14011 GCA_036752365.1 Prevotella sp. | reverse complement strand
AGATAATAAATCTATATCATGTTGGGTCATTACACATACACAAGAATCTGACCATACATTCTCCGCCGTTTCTATCATATCAATAATTGTATAAATAGGTAGGATAATACCCATGATACCTACTGGAGCATTTACACCCGCCATCAGTGAAAGGGTCAGGAAATAACATCCCATTGGAACCCCAGCATTTCCTACTGCCGAGATAACAGCAATTAAAAGCCATAGCAACATAGTGGGCAACGTCAGATGCGTTCCTCCATTTTGCATCACAAAGAGCGATGTTACCAAGATAAAAGCTGCACAACCGTTCATGTTAATAGTTGTACAGATTGGCAGTAAGAATCGTGATACTTTTCTCGATATACCTAATCGTTCTTCGGCTGTCGACATGGTAACAGGCAATGTTGCTGCTGAACTTTTGGTGAAGAGAGCCATCAGTACGGCAGGCATCATCTTTCCCAGCGTTCGTATTGGATTAATGCCACGAGCAAGAAGGAACAGTGGCAGTACGATAAAGAACTGTATCAAATTCCCTCCTAATATGATGGCGACATATTTGCCAAGTGATACCATCACTATACCGGCACTTACCTGAGCTGAAAGTTGCGCAGAAAAAGCGATGATACCTAAAGGTAAGGTCCATATTAATCCTCGGATAAGTAGAAATAGTAAGTCTTGTAAACCATCAATACCTTTCATGATGATAGTCTTCTGTTCCGTTTCAGGCAGTTTTGCTAGTGCTATTCCAATAGAAAAAGCCAGCAATAGTATAGAAAGTACATTACCTTCTAATAGAGGCTTCACAATATTATTCGGAACTACACTTAAAATATGGTCATAGTAAGATAGTTCTCCCAGATCTTGTGGAACATTAGCTACTCCTTTTTCTACGACAGATGCAGGTAAATTACCTGGAGCTATTACAATATAGAGAAGTAATCCTACTGCAGCTGCCATGATTGTTGTGAGTAAGGTATAAGTCACAGCATGTTTAAATATACGCCCGGTATCTTTCTGATTGCCAAATGATGATAGGGTGGTGGTAATGGCTAATGCTATTGTTGGTACTGCCAGTAATTGGAATAGCCGGGTATAGATTGCAGCAATGAAGTTCATTAAACTGTTTAATGCTTCTATTTTAAGTAGCCCTAAGAGTGCACCAACAATAAGTGCTCCAATCCAAAGTACCAACTGTAGCTTTTGCCTGTTCATTCCGAACGATTCTTTCGATTTGTTTTCGATTTTATTACTCATATACAAAAAAGCTAACCCTTTTGAAAATTAAATTAGTGCATATTTAATATTACTGATGGGTTTTTATTATATTTATTCATGTATGAAAGGATTACCATAGCACTAGTTTTTCCAGATGTCTGGCAAATAATCCTCTCTTTTTATTATTCTTAATGATTGAAATAGATTATTAATAAGTCGAAACTATAACGTAAATGAAGCGTTTATAAAGATGTTCCTACCTTTCTTTAGAATATGATTCCAATCAGAGTAAGTAGTGTACTTACGATCAAGAATGTTCTCTATTCCTGCATGAAGATCAACAGAAAATTCTTTAAACTTTAGATGATGCCCTGCACTGAAATGAAATACCTCATAATCAGATGTTTCAGTTTCGCCATACTTTTTACTGTATTTGGAATGTTTACCGGCACATTCCATTCCCATCTCAATTTCCCAATGATCGAAAATTGCCTTTAATGACCCACGATCATTCAAAGGAGCTATAAGTGGCAAATGGGCTTTGGTGCTCTCAACACCTTGACTATAAGAAAGACGATTTTCTAATTGTAGCCAACTTAGAATGTACCAAGTTCCCTGAAAAGTAACATTTACTATACGTGCATTGTTCAGATTCTGGTAAACTTTTACTCCTGCTGCACCTATTGTCATAGCCGAGAGTCTACTGTCAGGTCTCCCTATAATATAATTTTGGAGAAAGAACACATTGCTCTCAACCTTCAGGTCAACGTTATGATTGTTCCATTTTACCATTCCGTTTATTTCCAAGGCTGATTCTTTTTTAAGATTGGGATTACCTATATAATCATATTTGTCGAAGGTGTTATTTAGAAAATAACCAAACGACTCGGTCACACTTGGGGCACGATTTCCATACCCAAGGCCTAAAGAGAAATTCAGGTAGTGATCTTTGTACTGATAGCTTAAAGCACTACGCCAGATAAAGTCGCTCTTTGTCCTTTCCAGAGTGGGGAAATAAATACTCAGAGCATGAAAACCATTATCACTTTGAATCTTCTGATGTTGCCATGCCCCTTTCAATGACACACGTAGTGAATGCCGGTCTGAAAGAATAATATCATCCGACATCGCTGCTCCGGTATTCCATGTACCTACGTCTGGCCATGTCAACATGTACATTGGTGGATTATCCTCCGGATACATCGTCATATCGGCAAAGAGATTATTGTAATACAAATCGTAATTGAACTTGTATTGATGGATGCCCTGTGAGCCTTCCAATAAACTATATAGTCCACTCGTATGGCTCTTTCCCGGCATATCCATGTGAATTTCCACATTAGGACGTTTCGTGTCATCCATGAAATGGACAATACGGTTCGTATATAACTTCGTTTCCCATCTGCTGAAGAGTCCCTCCATGCTTTCATGACGATACGTTACAGCACCAATAATACCTTCAGCCTTCTTCACATCCATATTAAGAGCAGGATATCCAATATTTGTAGCTAAGTCATAAATAAATGTTGCTTCAAATATATGATTCTTCGAAGGTTGAAAGCCCAGATTCAAATAAGTATTTATCTTCTGAAACTGGGAAAAAGCAACCGTCTCATTGTCACCGGCCTTATAGTTGTCGGCATGACGGAAGAACAGACCAAAGTTCGTATAAAAATGGCTGTCATAGAATTGGGCATCAGTCCCATACACCTGAATATTTCCATTCGACTCATAACCTGTTGACAGATGATATTCAGAAGATGGTCTATTGTCAAATCCTATTCTACGGAGTTTTAAATCCAGACTTCCCCCGATATTGCCTGTAGCCTGAGGGTTACCGTCGAGACCTGAATTCAGACTGATACGTTGCAGGTTGCCTGTTTCTACGTACGAGGTTATCGGATCCATCTTATCCGTGCAAGCATAAAAAATCTTCATTCCATCTATTGTTGTTGATATTCTTTCTGTCGACATATTGTTGATAACCGGTTCCCATGCGTAGCCTCCACGTCTTATCATATTGACATTAGAGAACTGTAACAGATGTTCATCAATAGAAGCCCCATTTCCCTTCGATGGTTTTCTTTGCTTATCACTGATGGCAGAAGTAACGATAACCTCATTGAGGTTTCTCTGCAGGACACTATCAGTTTGGGCCGAAACAAGATGTATCGGCCCAAACGAAAAACTCAATATTAAAATGAAATTTTGTCTCATCTATATATTAACTGTCCAGTAGAGATTACTATAACCCGAATCATCATTGTCACCACCGGCAATAACAGTTCCATCTGGTGTCTTCACAACAAGATGGATATTCCAGACTCCTGTCATTGTAAGGTTTATCTTTCCAGTATAAGTGCTGTCTGTATTCAGCGTTAGAGCCTCATTATTTGGCGAAGTATGATTACCCATATCAGGCATTGTAGGCGTAATTGCTACTACAAATTGTTCAGATGCTAATGCGTAAGGAGTAGTAATAACAGAACTCTTCTTTGATATATATGCCTTAATGGTATTTACCCCTGTGATAAAGTTATTAGGATTAACCAAAGATAGAAAGTAAGTATCACCATTGTACTTAAACGACTTCAGGTTTGATAATCCTGAGGATAGTGCTTTTACATAAAGAGGCTTATTGCCAATCGTTCCTACACTGTCGCGAATCTGATAGTTGAATGATAAACTCCATGTATTGTTACTCCCCGTATTTGTAGGCATTAGAAACGAGATCCATGAATGATATACTGGTACTCCTTCAATTTTCTCAATATTACCAATCGGTGTAGAATGCTGCATGTTGTTCATACTGCCCATTGTCATTATTGGTGTAATTCCTGAAATATTAAAATCCTTAACATGTTTACCGTTAGAGATTTTCTCTATGGCATAATACAAATCGTTATATCCAATATGCAAGCTATCGTTTGTATATACTTTTATTACATACTTAGATTGATTACTCTCATAAGTAGCCAATTCCTTTAAACTATGTAAATAGGATGCCGTCTTATATTCCTGATTCTCATCGCAGCATTCTATATCTTCATTTGGGATGTTTATTGTGGAGGTATCTTCCTGAGAACTTCCACAAGATGTGAAAGTCCAGGAAAATGCCAGTAGAGCAATTAAAAAAGTGTATATCTTAATATTCTTCATTGTCTTTTTATTATTTAATAACCAGGGTTTTGTGGGGTAATACCAAGATCTTCACCGCTCAGTCCTGTTGGGATTGGCTGACGATAGAATTTACCCTTTACATTATTATATTTTGCTAAGAGATGCTTATGTATCTTGGCAAAGAAAGAGGAAACCACATATCCGTCCTTACCAGTCGCACCGGCTGTGGCATAGCTGTTGTCGAAATGCTTGAAATCCTTTACACGTTGTACCGTAGATATCAGATCCTTCCAACGGTATAAGTTGAGCAAATGTTTTTGTTCGTAGCCGAACTCATGATTCCATTCTGTCTTTATATCAGCCAATGTCGGACTGGTAATGTTGTGATTGGCATTTCCATAAGCACGTTCTCGAATCAGATTCAAAGGTGCAGCAGCTTCGCTGTTTCTGCCTAATTGGACTAGCGCCTCAGCCTTAATAAGTAAGACTTCTGCATAACGTATCTCAATACGATCATTGTCATTGAGCTTGATCTCCTAATTGATGCTGTTAGTCCAAGAACGGTCTACAGCCTTACCTAGGATAGGAGTGTATATAGGTGATAAATATGTATAGGTGCTGTCATTTTCAGGATTGAATAATTTAGTAGCATACGTCCAATTCCGACGGACTGAGTCTGCGGGATCACTAGCTAACCATTCTGTATAAGGATTATCGTCTGATACTTCCAAATGGTTGTCAGTCTGCTGTTGGAAGGGGAATGTCCATCCACAATGGGTTTGGTGGTTTCCCTGAGTGTCATAAGCATCTCCGTCATGACGGATCGTGAGAATATGTTCAGGAGCTTTACTTTCATAAGTACGGCCGAAAAGATGAGTATAATCGCTCAATAGATTGTAATTACCACTATCTATGACTTTGTTGGCCCACTCAACAGCCTTTTCCAGTTTTGTATCATCCTTACGGAAGGCTGGATCAGTTTTAGAATCTTTAATTGCATCAACCTCAGACTGGCTTAATGGTACGTCACCCCATACAAGATAAGCCCTGGCTAGTAAGGCTTCAGCGGCACCTTTACTTGGGTTTATCGGACTCGCATCATAATCAGGCAACAATGTTTCTGCGTCCGTCAAGTCGCTCACAATCTGATCAAATACATTATTAATGCTCTGTCGTGTTAAGTTGGTAGAGTCGGTTTCCGTCACAATAGGAACTTCCCCCCATAGTTGAACAAGATAAAGATAAGCCAAGCCTCTCAGTAATTTTGCTTTACCAATGGTACTGTTTTTAGTCGCTTGAGAAACTGCAGTCGAAGCGGAGATATTTTTTATTGCATCATTGTCATCAGCAATCGACTCGTAAAGACGATTGAATACCTTTACGGGATACCAAGTGTTTGGTCCTTGTTCAAAACGACTGACAACGGGACCTGGCTGATCTTCCGTCCCCTCAAAAGAGCTGACCAAGTCTGTTTGATTTTCTATGATAAATGAAAATGACGAGCTCAATGTTTGAAGTGGTCCATAAGCTCCATTTGCCAGAGCTACGGCTTCCGCATCACTTTTAACCACATTGGTGATCACGTTACCTGTTCCATTGTCATTTGAACTGCTGCACGAAGCCAGCACAACCGATAGAACTATAGCAAAGCCAGTTCCTAAAATGTTTCTTTTTTCCATGTTTTTTCCCTTTCTTGTTTTGTGTATTGTTAATTTCAATGTCTATTAAAGTTTGACCTCTATACCAAAAGTGAAACTACGCGCAGATGGATAAGCTCCGTAATCACTTCCACTTGCTACTTCAGGATCATAACCTTTGTACTTGCTTATGGTTATAAGATTTTGTGCTGTAGCAAAAAATCTAATGTTCTCAATAAATGGTATTGATTTGGCGTGAAAGCTATATCCCAATGTAATATTTTTAAGTTTTAGATAGGAAGCATCTTCAACATAGCGACTGTCTATATAAGATGTGGTTTTATTGGAAACAACGTATGTAGACAATACATTATATGAATCATTGGCATGTTCCAGTGTTTGTCGCAATCCGTTATAAAGTTTGTTTCCTTGTGAACCGCTAAAAACAATGCTTGCGTCAAAGTGATGATATTGCCATGACGAGGATATACCATACGTGAAACGAGGCTGGATATTACCCAGAACCTGTCGGTCGTTGCCATTTATCGTTTTGTTGTTATCTATATCTTTATAGATTATACTACCATCAGCACCGATGCCCTCATATACCAATCCATAAAAGGTACCCAGAGGTTCACCTTTGGCTAATATCAATTCGCTCTTATCACCAAATATCAGACTTGTATTTCCTCCCATATCAGTTATTTCATTCTTGTTGTGAGCAATATTTGCTGATAGATTCCAGTTAAAGTCTTTCTTGTTAATCAGTTCTGCATTAACAGTTAGTTCAATACCCTTATTCACTACATTACCTACATTTTGTAATTGAGTATTCACTCCACCAAACGATCCTACAGCTACCTCCAGTAGTAGATCAGAAGTCTTTTTATAGTAGGCATCTGCCGTTACACTTAGGCGGTTATCCAGAAAATCTGCATCTATACCAACATTGTAAGAGGCTGTGGTTTCCCACTTCAGCTTGTCATTACTGAGATTTGTCTTCGTGTATGAAGATGTCCCGTTATAGCGTGAGGCCGTGTAAGACTGAGCATACTCATAATCTCCAATCTCCTGATTGCCCACAGTTCCTGCACTAAGGCGAACTTTCAGGTTGTCGATGAATTTGATCTCCTTGAGAAACTTCTCCTCATTGACATTCCAGGATAATCCTACAGATGGGAAATATCCCCAACGGTGATTGGTTGCAAAACGGGAAGAGTTGTCAGCTCTGAAGGTTAATGTCGTGTTGTAACGTCTCAGATAGGTGTAGTTGACACGCCCTATAATACTCTTAAGTGTACTTTCACTTGCCCCTGAAGCTGGAGGGTAGATCTGACTTCCGTCTGCCAGATTATTCTGTTTCAGATCTTCGTTTGTGAAGTGGGTAACCAAAATACTGTTATATGCAGTGTTGCTCTTCTGTACTGTGTATCCGGCCAAAGCATTAATAAAATGGTTCCCATGGATGGATTTCGTATAGTCTATCGTGTACTCTTGTTGAACGATATTATTCGTCTTGTTTCCTATTCCTCCAACGCCTTTGTTAGATAGTCCTAATGCAGTATATGAGGGTGAGAAATAATTTTGTGTAATATGTTCATTACTCAGTCCCAGACTTGCTTTTGCTGTAAAATCACCGAACTTATATTTTAGATAGGTGTTAGCCAGCAGATACTGATTGATACTTTCCGCCACACTGTTTGTTAAATCAGATACAGGGTTCGCCGTCTGGTTGCCTATGGCGAAGTAAGCATATTCATAAGGATTACTATAGTTAAACTTGCCATTACTATTATATACAGAAACGACAGGTGGCATCAGTAGTGCATAGACAAAACTATTTCTAATGCCAGCAGAATAGGGAGAAGAATTGTAATTTACCGATTCTGTTGTTGAGAGTCCGTTTTGCTTGCTTCTACCATAAGATGCATTAATGCCCAAAGATAACCCCTTTAACAATTCTCTATCGTAGTTGATATGAAAATTATATCGATTGAAACCAGAATTAAGAATGATTCCGTCTTGATCAGTGTAGTTCGCACTGAAAGCGAAATGCTCTTTGTCGTTACCTCCGTTGATGGAAATCTCGTGTGATTGGTGTAAAGCAGTACGTGTTACGGCATCCTGCCAGTCGGTACCCTCTCCTAAAGCCGCAATCTGATCATCAGAATATCCACCTTTGTTGTAGAACTTATCCTTTTCCAGACGAGCCCATTCTTCCGCATTTAGCAGGTTTAGTTTTTTCGACAGGATATCAAAGCCTGCTGTATAACGATAGCTAATATTTGTTTTTTTGTTGCTGCCTTTTTTTGTCGTAACAATAATGACACCATTTGCACCCCGAGAACCATAAATCGCTGTCGCGGAAATATCCTTTAAAACTTCGACAGACTCGATATCCTGGGGATTGATGGATGCTAGAGGATTAATACTGCTACCTACAGCACCCAGGCCGGTCTTATTGGAACTTGCATCTTTATAATAGATGAATCCATCAATCACATACAGTGGCTCATTACTGGCATTTACAGAATTACCTCCTCGTATCCTGATTTGTGAAGCCGATCCCGGTTGCCCCGAAGATGCGGTTACGTTAAGACCTGCCACTTGACCTCCTAGAGCTACATCAAGTGTTGGCGATGGAGATGTGGCAAAGATATCATTACCTATTGTAGCCACACTACCTGTCAGTTGCTCCCGCTTCTGACTACCATATCCAACAACCACTATACCGCTCAGTAATTTAGAACTTTCTCTCAGTTTTATGGATATAGGTTCCTCCGGATCATATACCTCTATCTGTTGTGCCCGATAGCCTACATATTCTATTTTTATGGAAAGTGGAACTTCACTATTAGTCTTTAATTTGAAGTCTCCGTTTATGTCAGTTATCACTCCGGGAGTATTATCACCTTTTGCTATTACAGACACTCCAATGAGTGGCTCTCCTGTTTGAACATCACTAACATGGCCACTGATTATATTCTGGGCCGGAGTAATCTCGGGGAATGATACTAATAAAATAATTAATAAGAATTTTGAGAATTTCTTCATTTCACACATTCATTTTGATGGTTAAGTAACCCCTAGGGAATCCTTTTTCGTAAAGATTTCCTAAAAATTATTATCCAATATAAGTATTGGGCGTTATTTCTCTGCTGTCAAGAGATTTTTTGTTTTACTCGTTTCTTTGCTTACGTCCTTGGCTTTTAATTGAAGAAGTCCATATTGGTGATTATATGCCTCCCCAATTTCAAGTATCCATGCAACGAATTTATTCAGCGCATCATTGTCGTTCTTATAAGTAAAACCGATCTTCTCTACAGGAATTCCTTCTACATTTGTATTCTCTAATATGTTCAATAACGCATCAAGTGACGATAACGCAGTTTGCTGGTCTTTGTTTAAGCCCAGAGGAATTATGCTTAGATCGTTTTTGAGTCGACGGCTTTGAATATCGTAAAGATTCGGAATGGCATTAAGTGTCAATCCCTTCGGATCTTTCTGGATTGCGATGTTAAGAAAAACATCGTCTCCGACGATTCTTCTACCTTTGAAGCTTGATGCCTCCTTCCCAAAATAAGAGGCATAGGGAATAGAGACTGATAAATTACTATTACCGGTATAGATAATGATTTTATCATCTGTATTGTCTTTCTTGACGGGATGTTCCTCAAAATCATCATTGACAAACAATAGTTTTTTTAGTCTCTCCTTATTCAGTTCTTTTTTAGCTAAGATCTTATCTGCCTCAGAGTTTCTTGTTGTTACCGGCAGAATGGCATAAGCCCCGAAATAGACAGTTTTAAGTCCTGTCTTTGAAACAGGATTTTCTTCAAATAGTTGAATGTCAAGTGAACTGTTTTTTTTATCTGAAGCTGATTTTGCTATTGTCAGATTAACCTCAGGTTTTACTTTCTTATATTCCTGAATCCATTTTTCTAATAAAGGATGAGTAAAACGCGGGGCATTGATATAATAGATATCTGTATTTTGAGCCGAGGCATTTAATACAATCAATATTGCTGCTATCCATATTATTACTTTCTTTTTCATTATAATGTCCTTTTTCTTTAAATATTTTATTCATTTTCCAATCTCTAATACATAAAATAATTACAATGTTGCCTGTGGCAACACATTCGTTTGATAGGACATTCTTTGTATAAATTCATCATCTTAATTTGGTTAAAATTCATAGTGCAAAGGTACTGACTCTTTTTATCCCTTACAATCGCCTTTTAGTGGTATTCTTATTCGCTAGAGTATGGTACTAAAATACCAAATGTTTGCTATAAGGATATGATAAATAGGAGAGTTAGATATAATATTCAGCGGTATCGATAAGTCCCGCCAGTACGCCGGCCTTCACAGCTTCGTGTGCTGTATTGACACCAAGTTTCCTGAATATATTTTTCCGATGAGTGTTTATCGTGTGTATGCTTGAAAACCGTTCTGTGGCTATATCCTTGGTTGTTTTACCTTGGGCAATAGCTCTGAGAATCTCTACCTCTGTGAAAGTCAGGGGTGATAATGTTTCGTTCTCTTTCTGTTTTTGTGTGAGCAGAATTTCAGTTACACGCTGACAAATGTACCGCTCACCTTTGCTGGCGTAGGAGATGGTCTCCTTGATCTCATTTAGAGGAGAATCCTTGAACACAATACTGATGTTGCGACTTGAATAAATCACTCTCTTCAAAAACGGCTCCGTAAGATCTTCACTGATCAGAACCCATGATGCTTTCGAGAAACGTTGGTTGATGATGAGCAGATTGTCTATATCTGTAAAATCAAATAAAGTGTAATCGACCAGAACCACACTGTCCTCGTGTACTTTCAACAGTTCCACCAGCTCGGTTTTATCCGGAGCATGAAGAATATGTCCTTCACCTGATGGATCAACCAAACGTTCTAAACCAAAACATGTCAGTTCCTGATTGTCGGCTATGATAAATATTGCCATGCGCTTATTGTTTTATATATTTATATCCCAAGTCCACCGGTGAACGGTGTAGAAATATATTTGCTCTGTGTTAGTTTCGAGTAAGGAGGAAGGCTGTTGGTGAGCCAAACGTTACCGCCAATCACCGAGTCATGTCCGATGGTGACTCTGCCAAGTATCGTAGAGTTGGAGTAAACCGTCACATTGTCCTCTAAGATAGGATGACGGGCTGTGGTGGTCGGTTTTTCTGTTTTACCCAGTTTAAAACTTTCTGCTCCAAGTGTCACTCCCTGATATAATGTTACGTGATTACCTATGATGCAGGTCTCGCCGATGACAACTCCGGTACCATGATCAATACTGAAATATTCACCGATTTGTGCCTCTGGATGAATATCAATGCCTGTAGAAGAATGCGCCATTTCTGTGATGATACGGGGAATGATCGGTATGCTCATCAGCCGGAGTTCGTGTGCGATCCTGTAATGTGCCATAGCCTGCACTACAGGGTAGCAAAATATCACTTCACCATGGTTGCTTACGGCAGGGTCATTCTCGTAAATTGCTTCTACGTCAGTGTACAGCAGTCGTTTAATTTCCGGTATGCGGTCGATAAACTGCTCCGCAAGCAGACCGGATTCTCTAAGCACTTCTCCTTCATCTGTTTCACTACAGAAAACAAAGCCTCGTGCAATTTGTTTTTTGAGAAGTGTGTAGAGTTCTTCCATATTCACACCGATATAATAGGAACGAACCCTTTCGCTGACTTGCTCGTCTTCAAAAAATCCCGGGAAAACAATGGCTTTTACCAATTCAACAATTTTCCTGAGCGATTCTATTGACGGTAAAGGTGAATCGTTGTGGGGTAGGGTGCGTCTCTCCTGAGGCGTCACTTCAGATAGAATTTTGATGTTCTCTAATATTGTATGATGTTTTTTCTCTTCCATAATCCTTACTGTTAATTTGATCTGTTTGATATTTTTTGCAAAGTTAGATGATTCTTTGATGTGTAGCAATAACCTCTATAGGTTATATCCACTCCCACAAATATGGTATTTTTGTGATAAAAAGCTTTTTCTCTCTTTTATCTTATATCTAAACTTGTTGTCTGTTTTATAAAATTGTTGGGTTAGAAAGCCTATTTTGTGATAATTTTGAGGAAAATGGTCTCTATTTTTGTCAGAATGATATTAAATCTAGAAAATTTTATGTAAGTTTGCATCGCTAAGTTCAATAATTGATTAACGAAAATGATTTGGAATGAAAACATGGAATGCATGGATCGCGAACAGCTTCGTGAGATTCAGAGCATCCGACTGAGAAAAATTGTAGACTATGTGTATCACAACACACCGTTCTATCGTAAGAAGTTTCAAGAGATGGATCTTCATCCTGCTGATATTAAGGATATAGATGATATCTCTAAACTTCCGTTTACCAACAAATTAGACTTGCGTGATAATTATCCGTTCGGCTTAGCTGCAGTACCAATGAGTCAGATTGTACGTATTCATGCGTCTTCGGGTACCACAGGCAAACCTGTGGTTGTTCTCTACACCCGTAAGGACTTGGCAACTTGGACAGAGAGTATCTCCCGTGCTTTTACTGCATACGGTGCAGACAAGACAGATATCTTCCAGATATCTTATGGATATGGCTTGTTTACCGGCGGACTTGGTGCCCACGACGGTGCTACAAATATCGGAGCATCGGTCATACCGATCTCGAGTGGTAATACTCAGAAACAGATTACCCTGATGCACGATTTTGAGGCAACTACATTGTGCTGCACCCCTTCGTATGCACTCTTTCTGGCTGAGGCTTTGAAGGAATCCGGATACAAACGTGATGAGTTTAAACTCAAACGGGGTTGTTTCGGTGCAGAGCCATGGACAGAGAATATGCGCAAGGAACTGGAACAGAATCTGGGTATCAAAGCTTATGATATCTACGGACTTAGCGAAGTGGCAGGTCCTGGCGTCGGATACGAATGCGAATGCCAGAACGGAACCCACTTAAATGAGGATTATTATTATCCGTAGATTGTTGATCCTAAAACAGGTGAACCGCTTCCCGAAGGTACTCTTGGTGAACTTTGTTTCACTCACCTTACGAAGGAGGGAATGCCTTTGTTGCGTTACCGTACCCACGACCTTACTTCTTTGCATTATGACAAGTGTGAATGCGGACGTACCTTTGTGCGTATGGACAGAATCCTCGGCCGCTGTGACGATATGCTTATCATCAGAGGTGTCAATGTATTCCCGACTCAGATTGAGGCCGTTATTCTCAGTCTGAAAGAATTTGAACCACATTATCTGCTTACCGTTGATCGTGAGAATAGCACCGACACCATGGAATTGAAAGTGGAAGTGCGTGAGGAATATTATACGGATGAGATGAGCCAGATGGTGGCTTTGCAGAAAAAGCTTGTTAATGAGCTCCGCAGTGTCATCGGACTTGGATTTAATGTCAAGCTGGCTGAACCTCAGAGTATAGAACGTAGTACGGGGAAGGCAAAACATGTGATAGATAATAGAAAACTTTAATCTTATAATAGAATATATTATGGTAGCAAAACAGCTCTCCGTCTTTCTGGAAAATAAATCCGGAAGACTGACAGAAGTAACTCAGGTATTAGGTAATCATGGAATCAACCTGTCTGCTCTTAGTATCGCCGACAACTCAGATTTCGGTATTATGCGTTGTATCGTGTCTGATCCTGACTTGGCTTACAAGGCATTGAAAGATGCTCATTTCGCAGTTAAGATTACAGACGTCATCGGGTTCAGTTGTCCAAACACATCCGGTTCTTTGGCCATGGTGCTGAAGTACCTCTCCGATAATGGTGTGTTCATCGAGTATATGTACTCTTTCGCCAACGGCGATGTGGCTAACGTCATTATCCGTCCGTCCGACATCGAGAACTGCGAGAGGATTCTATCAGAAAAGAAGGTGGATCTCATTGCTGCAAGTGATCTTTATAAACTCTAAAAGAAATTATTTTGGTAAATTAAATAAAAAAACGGGGCAAAAGTTTGGCGGTTTAAAATAAATCACATACCTTTGCACCCGCTTTCAGATATTACTGAAGGGC
>DAIOSW010000053.1:0-14277 GCA_036752365.1 Prevotella sp. | reverse complement strand
CCGTGAAGGTACTTATGTGTTCTATCGCAACGGCATCTATTACTTTCTCTGGAGTGTAGATGATACGGGTAGCACCAATTATCACGTAGCTTATGGCACTAGTACTTCCCCTACAGGTCCTATAACAGTGGCTCCTCAGCCTATCGTTATTATTCAGAATGCCTCATTAGGTATTTACGGTACAGGTCACAACTCAATAGTGAATGTACCTGGCACTGACGACTGGTATATCATCTATCATCGTATCAATAAGGCTTATCTCAACAACGGTCCGGGTTATCACCGTGAGGTATGTTGTGACAAACTTACCTTTGATGCTAACGGCAAGATCAATAAGGTGACACCCACACGCACCGGCATCACACCTGTGAGTGTATCACAGCTCCGAGATAGCCTTGTCACTTCCGTAAACGACTTGACATCGAATAGCAAAGCAAGCGTAGCCCGTGTTACTTATTATGATATCAGTGGAAATTCACTCGGTAACAATGCTCCTATGGTAAAAGGAATCTATCTGCGCCATGAACAGATGACAGACGGTACATTACGTACCCTCAAGATCGTTAAGTGATGCTAAGCAAAGTCCCTGAAGACTAATCTGTTAGATAATAGGTTGGCACAAAAAAGAATCAGTCGTTCACTATAAATGAACGACTGATTCTTTTTATCTGTTCTTATTTCTTTATTTTACTTTTGTAAACTTGTAAAGAAGCACTCCGTGAGCTGGAACCTTGATAGATAGAGCCCCCGTTGCGGTGTTGACCTTAGAGATATTCTTTTGTCTCCACAAATCTCTTACGTTCTGTACGCCAGTGATGCCTAACTTGCTGAAGTCCTTGTATGAGAGAATTGCTTCGTCGGTACCGAAATTACAGAATCCTACAGCACGACTACCATCTTCAAGTTGTTTCACATACACGCGCATCTTACCAATGGTCTGGACGCATGCAGCCTCTTTTCCAAGTGGATCCTGGTTGATGGCTATCACCTCGTCGTTTGTAAGAAGGTTTAAGGTGAAAGCATCCAGTTTCTCCATATCGCAACCGATTAACAGTGGTGAAGCAAACAGACTCCACAAACTGACATGAAGATATTGCTCGTCCGGTTTCAGTTTGCTCTGGTGAGGATTTCCCCATCCAACAGTACCGATTACCAACATATCCGGGTCATTCCAGTTTCCCGGTTTTGCATACGGAGCAGCCTTATCCTGAGCCAAAGCGATATTTTCAACGCTTGACCATGTGTCTGTAATGTCATTGGTCGTGCGCCAGCAGTTACCATTTAATGAACCGCCCCATTTCCATACATCCGACATTCCGTATTGGCACAGACTGTAAACAATGTCACGTGGCTGCTGACGCAGGTATTCACCCATGAGCTTATAAGGTTTCATAGCCGTTTTCAGTTCATTTCCACCTCTGGTTGAGAAAGAAGAAGCTTTGTGAGGATCTTTATTAGAAAGACTGTCAGCAACATCCCCATAGCTACACCAGTCATATTTAAGATAATCGAAGCCCCATTTTGCATAAGATTCCGCATCCTGTTTCTCATGCCCAAAACTTCCGGCACATCCACCACAGGTCCATGGTCCGGGACTTGAATAAAGACCGATTTTCAATCCTAGGTTGTGAACATAATCAGAGAGAGCCTTCATATCCACAAATCTTGCGTTTGCAACAATGTTTCCATTCTTATCCCTGAAGTCTCCCTGTAGATTCTTATCTTTTGAGTCACGATGGTTCTGCCAGAAGTCGTCAATGTTGATATAGGTCCATCCATGATTGATCAGACCACTTTTTATCATTGCGTCGGCAGCACGTTTCACCTTATCGGCAGATACTTCACCGGCAAAACAGTTCCAACTGTTCCATCCCATAGGTGGTGTCAAAGCGATACGGTCGCCACAGATAACGCGTAAATCCTTTTCTGCTGTTCCTTTATTGTTCTTTGCACATAATCTGATGACATAAGTCCCTTGTTTATTTAATTTTCCGCTTATGATACCTGTATGTGAATCAAGTTTTAAGCCGTTCGGCAGATTCTTTGCAGAGAAAGTCATGGGGCGATCTCCGGTAGCTGCGATAGTGAATAAGAATGGAGAACCCGGACGTACACCGAAGACGCGTGCTCCGTTTATTCTTGGAGTGGCCGGAGCGGCTGGTGTGAGGATGTATGGTACATTTGATATTGGACTGTAAGTCTCCAGTGATGTCACACCGATGGTTTCGAATTTAGCATCAGCCCAGTCTGCATGGTCATAATAGTTGCCATTGGTTCCTTCTGTTACCATCAATTCCAACTTTTTGATGTTTGCAACAGAGACCTTGCAAGCTCTTGCTGTATCTCCCTGGTGCATAAGTCCGCTTTTCCAGAGTGTTTTTCCGTCGCCATTCACAACAAATTCCACTTCAGGATTGTGCCCATTCACTTCATCGTCGAGACCTACGGTTGCTGTAAATGTTTTAGCCTTTCCATTAAGCAGTATTGTAAGTGAACTTTCCGCATGAGTGCCGAAACCCCTTGAGAATGTCTTCCCAGCTATTGTCATGGGTTTGCCATCAAGTGATTTGTTTTTCATGGGCACTCCGTAACCTTGCGTGGCATTACTGAGATTTAGTTCATCGAGCCATACCGTTTGTGCTGATGCCTCAATGACGCAAGTTAACATCAGTATGATTATACTGAATATTAATTTTTTTGTTTTCATAAGTTTATTATTAGTTTTTGTAATTCTTTAACGTGGACAAAGATACAAATATTTTTATATATAATGATGAAATCGTGTTTCATAAAAATTAGATTGTGTCTCAAATCTCTTTACTTAGGTGATAAATAGAACATTTTTATATCTATGAAAGATGATTGCTGAATTTATATTGTATAAAACAATAATATTTTCTATAGTTGCTATCGAAACAAACGATAGCAAATGCTTGCAGAATGATAGAACTTGAAATACCTTTGCACCGCAAAAATCAAACAGCAGGATAAAATGAAGGAATTATTTATCAGTCTTTATGGAAATGAGGCATTCAATGCTCTGATAATCTGGACCGTAATTGCGGTAGTTATTATCGGTAGTTTCGGACATCAAGTTGCAAACTTCTTAATGGAATTCAATGATCAACATCATGTGATTGGTTGGAATCATTTAGACACTCCGGATATTTACGATTACGACGAAGAATAACGACGATGGAACACAACGAAATTAAACGCGTGAATAAGTTTATATCCGACTATGCTACAGAACTTTTGGCGTCGGGAGCAACGGCTGCACGTATTGAAAAGAACGTGGAGAGAATAGCCGATTCGTTCGGGGCGAGTGTGGAGATAACAATATTACCAAATCATATCATTATCACCACGACAGATAAGGAGACCGAACATGCTTATAGTTCAGTGGCGAAGATACGTCATCATGCCATCAGTTTTTATCGTAATACCGAACTGAGCCAGCTCAGTTGGCAAATAAACGAAGGTGTGTTAGGATTCGATGAAGCCCGTAAAAAATATGAGAAGATTATCTCAAAGGGTGAGAATAATCCCTGGCTGGTGATGCTTCTTGTGGGATTTGCGAATGCATCGTTCTGCCGGCTCTTCGGAGGTGACCCTTGGGCGATGCTTGTGGTGCTGATAGCCACATGGATAGGTTACTGCGTAAAGATAAAATTGTTGCAGCACCACTGGGATACCCGAATGGTGTTCATCATCTCTGCATTCTGCGCTACGGTGGTGGGAAGCTCTTGTTACGTATATCATATGGGCAACACTCCCGAACTGGCTGTAGGTACAAGTGTGCTGTTTCTTGTGCCGGGTATTCCGTTCATCAATTCGATAAGTGACCTCATCTATGGTCATAATATCTGTTTCCTTAGCCGACTCATCCAGGCATCGGTGCTTACGATATGTCTTTCTATCGGACTCTGCCTGGGGCTGATGGTAATGAATATAAATGTATAGAAATTATGATCATAGAAATATTACAAGACGGTTTTTTTGCAGCTATAGCTGCCATTGGGTTCTCGTGTATCAGTCAACCGCCGATGAAGGCATATCCTGTATGTGCACTCCTAGCCGCTGTCGGTCATAGCATACGGTTTATCCTGATGAGTAACCTCGTGGGAATGAATATCGTAATGGCATGTCTGTTTGCCTCACTGAGTATCGGGTTGCTTTCGATACCCATGGCAAAGTATATCCACTGTCCGGCAGAGACTTTCTCTTTTCCTTCTTTGCTGCCCATGATTCCCGGTATGTATGCTTACCGCACGATACAGTCGCTCATGTTTTGCTTACTAAATAAGGACGAAAGTCATTTTATGCATTATTTTTATCTCCTCGCATACAATGGATTGACCACCCTTAGCGTTATAACGATAATGGTTATAGGTGTCACTGTGCCTATATTCATCTTTAAAACGTTATCATTCAAGGTCACAAAAATGTAGAGGGGATGGAGTTAAGACAACTGAGATATTTCGTTAAGGTGGGCGAGTTGCTCAACTATTCGGAGGCAGCAAAGGCTCTGTATATATCACAGAGCACACTGTCGCAGCAGATCAAACAGCTGGAGAATGAACTCAAATGTAAGTTGCTGATACGCAACAGTCATAATGTGATGCTGACGGATGCCGGGAATTATTTTTTGGAAGACGCAAAACGCACGATACAACAGGCCAATTTGTGTATCAGCCGGATTACGGATGTGCAGAATCTGCGGATAGGAACGCTTAACATCGGTTGTACTTATACCTTCAGTCCCATACTTAGGGAGTCTGTGCTGTCATATATGCAGCAGTTCCCGAATGTGAAACTTAATGTTGTTTGTAAGTCAATGGAGGAGTTAATGGTGCTACTTCAGCATCAGGAGGTTGACTTCGTCTTGTCGTATAAGCCTTATGTTACGTTCGAGAATATAGAATCGCATGTGCTTTTCGATAATAAATTATGTGTCATTGTTTCAGAAAACCATCCGTTGCAATCGAAAAAAACGATAACACTTGCCGAATTGGAACCCTTCAAGCTGGCATTGCCGTCAAATGGCTTGCAAGCCCGTAACACGTTTGATCATATTATCAGCGATAAAGATTATAAATTTGACGTAAGACTTGAAATTAATGAAGTCAGTATATTGCTTGATCTCGTGAGCCGTAGTCAGTTGGCTACGGTGTTGTCAAAGGCGTCACTTACTGATTATGAGAGCCTGACTGCTATCCCTATTGATGTAGTCAATAACGATATGGAGGGATGTTTCCATTTCGTGAAAGGATTATACGTGAAGAAGGCAGCTAAAGAATTTATCAGGATTCTCAGTGATAAGAACTCGGCTAATCTGATGCGGCAGAACTGGTTTGATGATCTGCTGTAAGTATTTTATTCTCAATCTCTAAAAACTTCTGAGCCAGGCAGCCAGCTCGTCTTCCATTTCGTTGTGGTATAAGAAACTTTCACGCATTCCCCATCCATGCCCACCACTGGGATAAACATGAAGCGTGGCGGGGATGCCATGTCTGAAGAGCTCCATATAATAGTTGACACCGTTGGCTGGTGACACCCCGTTGTCATCGTCGCTAAGTGCGATAAAGGCCGGTGGAGTGGTACGGGTTATCTGTCGGTCACTGGAGTATAATTCTTCTAAACTCTTCTTTGGATTTTTCCCGAGCAGGTTGTCGTGTGAGCCCTTATGTGAAAAATCGGGATTCATCGTGATGACGGGATAGAAAAGTATTTGAAAATCGGGACGGACCTCTTTTGCTGCGTGTGTAGCAACAGTGGAAGCAAGATGGCCTCCGGCAGAGAAACCCATAATACCCACTTGGTTGATATCGATATGCCAGCCGGTAGCATTATTGCGAATCTGACGGATAGCCTCTTCTGCATCACTCTCCGGCACTTGGCAGTTTCCTCTTGGCATGCGGTATTTTAAAACGATGGCGGCAATGCCCATCTTATTGAAGAATGGAGCCCAGTCGTACCCCTCATGATCCATCGCCAGATGGGCATACCCCCCTCCCGGGCAGATGACAACTGCACGGCCGGTAGCTTTTTTTACATCAGGAAGGAATATACGGATCTTTGCACTGTCTGTGCTGTCTCCGTTACTGTTTGGTGCGCCGTTGCTCCAAAGGTTCATCTCAATAGTCTGCTGAGCTGATGCAGACATGCAAACGGCAAGCAAGCTGAGGGTTATAATCGATTTCATTATTTTCATGATGACCGCAAAATTAACTATTTTATGTGTAATCGGCAAACCTAAATAGTGAAAAAACTCAAATCACGCCTCAGGAACTATCGTAAAGTGGTACAAATTGCTTACAGTGAACTAAATAAAAACAGTTCATAAGATAAAAATGCCCCACGGTAATGGCTATATGCAATTTTTTTTGTAATATTGCACACCGTTTTAATTAATCAATTCAAAATGAAAGCACATCTTTTCATATTGATGGCACTTGCATTTGCAGCAAGTCCCGGTCAAGCTAAAGTAAAGTTATCACATCTTGTCAGTGATAATATGGTCATTCAACAAAATACCGATGCCCGTCTGTGGGGAACAGATACACCGGGGAAAAATATAAAAGTGACCGTGTCATGGTCTGGCTCAACCTATCATTGTACGGCAGATAAGAATGGGAAATGGCTCGTTAAGGTTAAAACCCCCGCAGCTGGTTTTACTCCTTATTCTATCACATTCGATGACGGAGAACCGGTAACAGTCAATGGCGTAGTTTCAGGCGAAGTATGGGTCGGTGCCGGTCAGAGTAACATGGAGATGCCTATCAAGGGATTCTCCAACTGTCCTGTGGAAGGTTATAATCAGATTATTGCCAACGGAAATGATTACAGCGGGATACATTATTGCAAGGTGCCAAGTGTGATGAGCATGACTCCTCTGGATACATGTGTGTGTCAATGGAAAGTGTGCAGCCAGAAGACCGTTGGCGATGCAAGTGCCACAGCTTTCTTCTTTGCACGTCTTGTCAGTAAGACCTTAAACATTCCTGTTGGAATCATCGAAGCGAATAAAGGCGGTACGCGCGTGGAGAGTTGGCTCAACGAGGAAAATCTGAAGAAATATACTGATGAGGATCTTAATGAAAATCATTTCAACCGTTTACGATATGACTTCTATCGTCCGTTGGTATGGGGAAATGGTACTTTTCATCCAATCGTCAATTATACAGTAAAGGGCATCATCTGGTATCAGGGATGTTCTAATGTAGGCTATCATACCGATCAATATGCTGAACGCCTGGCTTTACTTGTAAAGCAGATGCGTGATGATTTTGGTCTTGGTGATATTCCATTCTACGAAGTACAGATAGCTCCCTATTTTTATGACGATGTCAACGGTACGGGTGCCGCTTACCTGCGCGAACAACAGTATAAGGCGGTAAGCCTTATCCCTAACAGCGGAATTATTGGGACAAATGATGCGGTGTATCCATACGAGACTCAACAGATTCATCCCACTCAGAAACAAAAGGTTGGTGAACGGTTAGGATTCTATGCCCTGCGCTATACCTACGGTATGGATAATATGATAGCAAAGGGACCTTCTTTTAAGGAGATGCGAATCAGTAATGACAGTGTGTTCGTGCGTCTTCAGGATGATGCCGGAGGCATTACACGATATGAGGATATACAAGGATTTGAGGTAGCAGGCGCGGATAAAGTATTCCATCCGGTAACAGCGACATATAACTGGACAAAAGGGATCATCATCACATCGCCGGAAGTGAAAAAACCTGTGGCGGTGCGTTATTGCTTCCGTAATTTCAAACTGGGTAATCTTGGAAATATGGGCGGACTACCCTTGTTCCCATTCAGAACAGATAACTGGTAAACCTCTGAGAGGCTATATATTAAAGGATTTAAATGACACATCCATTAGAAAAATTTAGATACTGTCCATTATGTGGAAGTTCACATTTTGAAATAAATGACGAAAAAAGTAGAATTTGTAATGACTGCGGATTCGTATATTATATGAATCCAAGCTCGGCAACAGTGGCTTTTATTCTGAACGATAAGGGTGAGCTACTGGTGATACGTCGGGCAAAAGAGCCGGAAAAAGGTACGCTCGATCTGACTGGAGGTTTTTGCGATATAGCTGAAAGTGCCGAGGAGGGTATTGCACGTGAAGTGAAAGAGGAGACCGGACTGGAAGTGATAGATTCTAAATATCTTTTCAGTATTCCTAATATCTATCTCTATTCTGGTCTTCATATACATACTCTCGATATGTTCTACGAATGCAAAGTCAAGAATGTCAACGAGATAAAAGCAATGGATGATGCTGCTGAATGCTTATGGATTGCTCTTGATGACATCGATATTACGCAATTCGGTCTGGGTTCGATACGTCAAGGACTCTGTATATTTATAGAGCATTATAACAACCGAAATAAACTACATCAAGAAAAACATTAAAAAAATAGAAATATTATCTTATATATAAGGTGTAAGGGAAAGTTTTGCTTACTTTTGCGCTCTGAAATAAAGAAAGTGTAGATTATGCAGAAAAATCTGGTAATTGTCGAGTCGCCTGCAAAGGCTAAGACAATAGAGAAATTTTTAGGTGACGATTATAAGGTTATGTCCAGTTACGGACATATTCGCGATTTGAAGAAGAAGGAATTAAGTATTGATACAAAGACCCTAGAGCCTGATTATGAGATTCCTGCTGAAAAAACTAAACTTGTAAGTGAACTCAAGAGCCAAGCAAAGAACGCTGAGAAGATATGGCTCGCATCCGATGAGGACCGTGAAGGAGAGGCAATATCTTGGCATCTGTGTGAGGTTCTCGGACTAGACGAGGCTAAGACTAGCCGCATCGTATTTCACGAAATCACGAAAGGAGCCATCCTTGAAGCTATAAAAACTCCGCGCCATCTCGATATGAATCTTGTTAATGCCCAACAAGCACGTCGTGTTCTCGACCGTCTGGTGGGTTTCAAGTTGTCTCCCGTATTATGGCGTAAGGTGAAGCCGGCTCTGTCGGCAGGTCGTGTTCAGAGTGTAGCGGTACGTCTTATCGTAGAACGCGAACGTGAGATCCAAAATTTTGTTTCAGAACCGTTCTATCGTGTGAATGGAATCTTTGCCATCATGAATGCCGATGGTTCAGCCACGGAACTAAAAGCCGAACTAAGTACTAAATTTAAGAATCATGATGCTGCTGTTGCTTTCCTCGAGAAATGTAAGGAGGCTACTTTTGTCATTGATTCAGTAAATAAGAAACCGCTTAGACGTACTCCTGCACCACCATTCACAACCAGTACTCTGCAACAGGAGGCTGCACGCAAACTCGGTTTTACCGTGTCGCAGACCATGATGGTGGCTCAGCATCTGTACGAAAACGGACTTATCACCTATATGCGTACTGACTCTGTGAATCTGTCGTCACTCTGTATCGACGCCAGTAAGCAGGAGATAACAACTCTCTATGGAGAGGAATATAGCAAACCACGTCAATATCATACTCACTCTAAAGGGGCGCAGGAAGCTCACGAGGCTATCCGCCCAACAAACATGAACGCCGTAAATATCGAAGGTACCCAACAGGAGAAACGTCTGTATGACCTGATATGGAAGCGTACTGCTGCATGTCAGATGGCTGATGCTGAACTCGAGAAAACCACAGTGAATATCAAAGTAAGTACAGCAGAAGAGATGTTCGTAGCTACCGGCGAGGTAGTGAAGTTCGACGGTTTTATGAAAGTTTATCACGAATCTACCGACGATGATGATAGTAATGATGAGGGTTCACGCATATTACCTCCTCTGAAGGACGGACAACAGTTGCAGAGACGAGATGTAACATCGACAGAGAGATTCACCACCGGACCGATGCGTTATACTGAAGCAAGTCTGGTACATAAGCTCGAAGAACTTGGTATTGGGCGCCCTTCAACTTATGCTCCTACCATCAGCACAATACAACAGCGCGAATATGTTGCAAAAGGTGATAAAAAGGGTGAAGAAAGACTATATGTAGTAGATACGCTGAAAGGTATTAAAATCATAAGCAAACAGAAAACCGAGGTCACCGGTAGTGAGAAGGGTAAACTGATTCCATCGGATGTGGGAATCGTGGTAAATGATTTCCTGATGGAATATTTCCCGAGTATCATGGATTACAATTTCACAGCTAATGTGGAAAAGAAGTTTGATGAGATCGCTGAGGGTAGGGCAGAATGGACTTCTATGCTGAAGAAATTCTATAAAGGATTTGAACCTACGGTGGAGTCTACCATGAATATAAAAGCAGAACATAAGGTGGGCGAACGTGAACTTGGAATTGATCCGAAGAGTGGTAAGCCTGTGTTCGTTAAAATAGGCCGTTTCGGTCCGGTTATTCAGATCGGTTCTGCTGAGGACGAGGAAAAACCACGTTTCTCTCAGTTGCCTTCAGGAAAAAGCATGGAGGAGATCACGCTTAATGAGGCACTAGAACTGTTTAAACTGCCTCGTGAGATCGGTCTGTATGAAAATAGCAAGGTGGTTATCGGTGCAGGACGTTTCGGTCCTTATGTGTTACATAACAAGAAATATGTATCGCTTCCCAAAGAGGAAGACCCCATGACGGTTACACTTGATACAGCCATCTCTCTCATTGAGAAAAAACGCCAACAAGAAAACAACCGTAATCTGAAACAGTTTGCCGAAGAGCCTAAACTGTCGGTGCTCAATGGAAGATACGGTCCTTATATAGCTTATGATGGAACAAATTACCGTTTGCCGAAGGCTTTACATGAAAGGGCGGCCGAACTCACTCTGGAAGAGTGTATGAAGGTGGTCAATACAACAACAAAAAAGAAATAAGATAAGAACGGTAATCAAAGATAGATGGTACGCATAATCATTGTCGGTTTTATGGGTTCGGGCAAGACCACAGTAGGGAAAGCCTTATCGAAGGAGCTCGGAATTCCCTTTTATGATCTTGACTGGTATATAGAAAGCCGCATGCACAAAACCGTGCCACAGATCTTTACCGAACGTGGTGAGGATGGCTTCAGACTTGTGGAACACAATATGTTACACGAAGTTGCTGAATTTGAGGATGTCATTCTGAGTTGTGGTGGTGGTACTCCATGTTTTTTTAATAATATGGATTATCTGAACGAACAGGGAATAACGGTTTACCTTAAGGCATCGCCTGAAGTACTTTATGGTCATCTCATCATCGGAAAGACAGAACGGCCTCTGCTGAAAGGTAAGTCGCCTGAACAAATGATGGAATATATTAAGGAACAACTTGTGAAACGTGAGCCTTTTTATTCGAAAGCAAGGTATACGCTGAACGTCGATTTGATGGACAATTATGAAAAAATCAAAATATCCGTAGATAAGATACGGGAACTATTAAATATATAATCATACAATTAAAAGGAAATAATGAAAAAATGGAGTATTGAGGATTCAAAGGAACTCTATAACATCAATGGATGGGGTACCTCTTACTTTGGTATTAACGACGAAGGTGACGTCTATGTTTCTCCATGTAAAAATAATGCGCAGATAGATCTGCGTCATGTCATGGATGAACTAGCTTTGAGAGATGTCACACCGCCTGTTCTGCTACGTTTCCCGGATATTCTGGATAACCGAATAGAGAAGACGAGCAGCTGTTTTGAAAGGGCTTCGAAGGAATATAACTTCAAAGGTGAGAACTTCATTATTTATCCGATCAAAGTAAATCAAATGCAGCCCGTGGTGGAGGAGATTATCAGCCATGGACGTAAATTCAATCTCGGTCTTGAAGCCGGTTCTAAACCTGAACTTCACGCTGTTATTGCGGTACAGTGTCAGAGCGACTCGCTAATTATCTGTAACGGATATAAAGACCAGAGTTATATAGAACTTGCATTGCTTGCTCAGAAGATGGGCAAGCGCATCTTTATTGTCATCGAGAAACTTAACGAACTTGATATCATTGCTAAAGCTGCAAAGAAGCTAGGTGTAAAACCGAATCTCGGTATACGTATTAAACTGGCTTCTTCGGGTAGTGGTAAATGGGAGGAGAGTGGCGGAGACGCAAGTAAATTCGGCCTGACCAGTAGTGAACTGCTTGAGGCTCTTGATACTCTCGATAAGAAAGACATGAATGACTGTCTTAAACTGATACATTTCCATATTGGTAGCCAGATTACAAAGATACGTCGTATACAGACAGCTCTTAGAGAGGCCTCTCAATTCTATGTTCAACTACATCAGATGGGATACAACGTCGAATATGTGGATTGTGGTGGTGGTCTTGGTGTCGACTATGACGGTACTCGTTCCTCCAACAGCGAGAGCTCAGTGAACTACTCCATTCAGGAGTATGTAAATGACTGTATCTACACTTTTGTGGAGGCTTCAGAGAAAAACAGCATACCACATCCAAATATTATTACAGAGAGCGGACGCTCACTTGCAGCCCATCACTCTGTATTGATAATAGATGTGCTTGAAACAGCTTCTTTGCCAGAGATGGATGAGGCATGGGAACCAACAGAAGAAAGTCACCAACTAGTGAAGGATCTGTATGAGATCTGGGATCATCTCAATCAGAAAACCATGATGGAAGATTTCCATGATGCAGAACAAATACGTGAAGAGGCTTTGGAATTATTCAGTCATGGTATTGTGGATCTTCGAACTCGTGCAGAGATTGAAAGCATGTACTGGAGTGTATGCCGTGAGATAAACTCTCTGGCTAAACGGCAGAAGCATGTTCCTGAAGAGCTGAAAGGGTTGGATAAGTTGCTTGCAGATAAATATTTCTGTAACTTTTCTCTATTCCAGTCTCTCCCTGACTCATGGGCTGTCGATCAGCTCTTTCCGATTATGCCAATACAAAGACTCACCGAACGCCCAACACGAAGTGCAACTCTTCAAGACATAACGTGTGACAGTGATGGAAAAATAACAAATTATGTTGCCAACAGTAGCATATCACATATATTGCCTGTGCATACGCTCAAGAGAAGTGAACCTTATTTCCTCGGAGTATTTCTAGTGGGTGCTTATCAGGAAATACTGGGTGACCTGCATAATCTCTTTGGAGATACGAATGCGGTGCATATTTCTGTATCTGACGATAATAATTATCATATTGACCAAATCTTTGATGGTGAAACCGTGGCAGAGGTTCTTGATTATGTACAATATGATCCGAAAAAGTTAGTAAGAACCTTGGAAACATGGGTGGCAAAAAGTGTAAAACAGGGTAAGATCACCCTTGAAGAGGGAAAGGAATTCTTGTCGAATTACCGTTCCGGACTTTACGGATACACATATCTTGAGTAAATTTTATTGTTGATGATGAAAGAGAAACTTACGATTGTCAAGGTGGGCGGTGCTGTTGTGGAAAATGATGACCAGCTTGACCGACTTTTAAAGGATTTCAGTGCTATTGATGGACGCAAAATATTAGTTCATGGCGGAGGTCGACGAGCTACGGATATCGCTGCAAAGCTTGGTATCGAAAGTAAGATGATCAACGGCCGAAGAATCACTGATGAGGAAATGCTCACTGTGGTCACGATGGTCTATGGCGGTCTGGTTAACAAGAATGTTGTGGCGCAGCTTCAGGCTAATGGAGTCAATGCTTTGGGACTTACTGGTGCTGACATGAATGCTATCCTGTCGCATAAACGTATTGTGAAGGATATCGATTACGGTTATGCTGGTGATATAGATAAGGTGAACGGAAAACAATTGAGTAATCTCATAGAACATGAGATAGTTCCGGTAATGGCTCCTTTAACTCATGATGGAAAAGGACTGATACTAAATACCAATGCGGATACTATCGCTGCAGAGGTTGCTAAGGCTCTTGCGGATTTTTATGACGTTACTCTTATCTATAGTTTCGAAAAACCTGGTGTGATGCGCAATCCTGATGATGATAGCAGTATGATTCCAGTGATAACCGCACATGATTATGCCCAATATAAAGCTGATGGAACGATAAGCGGCGGTATGATACCAAAACTTGATAATGCTTTTGGTGCTATTCATGCCGGAGTGAAGCAAGTCATCATAACGCTTGCCACGGCCATTGATGGCAATCATGGAACCGTAATTAAATAGAAAATTAAACACTATAAAGATAATTTTTGTAGCTATATCTCAGTTGATTAGTCCAATTATCCTTATAGTGTTTATGTATTAAAATAAAAAAATAGTTTTTCCCTGTAACTTTCTTTATTCCCAATCGTCTTATAAATAGAGAGGATGAAAAATATCAGTTTCCGGAACGATGTTCTGCCGCTGAAGAATGAA
>DAIOSW010000052.1:0-14542 GCA_036752365.1 Prevotella sp. | reverse complement strand
TTTCACCTGCACGGAAGAAAGCATTGGCAATATCGGGATTGTAAGGACGGCTTCGATGGTTTCCCAATAGATTATCAATCGTCCAATCTTCTGGAAGAACTCCACAATTCCATATCTCCAACTTGTTATCATATACGGCTATCTGTATTGGCGTCAAAGATTCGTATGCTTTATGTACCACACAATTCAAGAGTGCTTCACGCAAAGCCTCCCGAGGCATGGGCAAAGATTCTATCCGCTGAATACCCTCATAGCTGATTAAAGCACGAAGATATTTGGTGACTAGTATATCCAATACAGTCTTTACTTGCTGAAATAGATTGCCGTGAACTTCATCCTGATAGACTAAGTTTGCACTTTCTTTAAAATAGCCAATCTTGATGAAAGCCCCGTAACAAACTGCTCCGGGTCAGGATGAAACAGTAGAGCTGCTGCTCGTTTCATATATTTGCCTGCCATTAGGCGTAGTTTGTCAAGCAATCCGTTATTATCATCCATTAAATCAGCCTCATCCATTCGTCCGCTTCGTTTGGCATATTTGCGGAACAGGTCGAAAGTAGAATTGTCTAAATCTTCCGCATTTAGATAGGGCACAGGTACACCATCCCATGTCTTGCCCTGCTTGCGAAGCATAAAGCGGTCAAGCGCAGCACCTTTCAATTCTTGATTGGTGGCTCCACTACGTTGATAATACTTACCTTTATAACTGATGGGGTAAGGATAAGAGTCTGTTTTGATTTCCAGAATGTTCTTATCCTCTTTCTGAGATAGATTGACCTCTACGAGAATACCCATTAAGTCGCGTACCTTATTGGGAATGTCCTCCATCAACTTTTTAGCATCCTCCACTCCGCATACATCACCATTGTCCCGTATGCCGACAAAGAGTGAGCCACCTTGTGCATTGGCAAAACCACATATCCATTTCAGATATTCGTCACGCCAACTTTCTTTGAATTCTATTTTCTGAGATTCTTTATCCATTACCCGTCTACTTTTTCCGTTTTGTATTTTTCTTATGTTTTGTGTGAAGGTTACAAAATTAATATTTAATTCCGATTTTACAAGTTTCTGATGGAATTTTCTGTATAAACGAACAATCTTTTCCGAATCTAACCAATACAAGATTCAGGTTATGCAGACCATCCAACGATAATTCTTGTAATATCCGAAAAGCTAAAAATCCTAATTCCATATAGGAATCAGGATCTCTCTTTCTTCTGTTTTTGTGGTGCCAACGGGAATCGAACCAGTGACACAAGGATTTTCAGTCCTTTGCTCTACCAACTGAGCTATGGCACCATCTCTTTTACTGTAACCGGCTACAAAGATAGGTGTTTTTTATTGTCTACGCAAATTTTCAGTTACTTTTCTGCAAAAAAATGCTCGTAATTCAGTTTTTTGCAGTACCTTTGCATTCGCAAAATCGGGATGTAGCGCAGTTGGTAGCGTACTACGTTCGGGACGTAGGGGTCGGGCGTTCGAATCGCCTCATCCCGACCGATAGGCGGCAAAGGAACCTTTCCTGTTGCCGCTTTTTCTTTTTAGTACTCCACATACGGTTCCAGACGGCGAATGGCATCGGGAGGAAAATCTTTCAGCAGTCTCATCTCATTCAGACTCTTCAATGGTCCGTGAATTCGATGATAATCAACAATCGCCTTGGCCTGATAAAAGTTGATGTAAGGATGGCGGCGAAGTTGGTTAAGGGTGAGTTTGTTAATATTGATCTTCTTTATTTCAGGATTCTGAATAACAAAATAGGTGATTGCATCTTCTGGAAAATCAGGAATCTCACGCAGTTGATCTACACTGTAATAACCTCCAAGACGATTACCATAATTGACAATGGCACGCGCATAACCCGAGCCTATGCCGGGAACAGTCTTCAACTGATTGGTATCGGCCCTGTTCAATACGACTCTCTCTGTCGGTTTGATTTTCACAGGATACTTCAGCGTATCCCTGGAAAATCCTTGGCGTGAGGCAGGGACAACAGGTTGAAACTCGTCAGATATATGAATATGGGGCTTTAATCTTGCATACTGGCCTTTGGTAAGGCCATATAAACGCGAGAAATCATCGGCAGAACGATAGATGCCTCCCTTTGCCCGGTAATGATAGATGCTGCGTACCTGCCACGGTGACAAACCCAGCCTGAGAAGCTGTGTACTGTCAGCGGTATTTGGATCAAAATCGAAGAGCTCTATTTTACGTCCCTCCTCGGCATAGTAGAAACGGCTGTCTGAACGATGAGAATATCCGTTTCCAATTCTGCCGGATGAAAGAGAGTCACCGGTGACAGAGGAAGTTTGCCTGTTGTTACCTCCAACAAATACGATCAACCCCACCGCCACGACGATCATCACCATCAGGACAAGAATAACAGAACGATCTGATTTTCGCAGATAAAATAAATCTTTAAACCACACGACTATCTATGTTTTACATGATCCACGTATCCGGATATTCCTTTATTAACAATATTTTCTATTCACGATGCACAAAAGTATAAAAAATATCTTACTTTTGCATCAAAAAATAAAGGAAACGTGAAGTACATCTATCATTTATTAGTCAAATACCCCGTATCGGTATTCTTTTTCATCGTTATATGGTACCTTTCATTCTTTACCCCTCCGAAGACTGAACTGGACAATGTTCCATTTATAGATAAATGGGTACACATTGCCATGTACGGAGGAACGAGCCTAACTGTTTGGATTGAGTACATCCGTCATCACAAAAGACTCAATACCACCAAACTGTTGTTATTGGGGGTCATAGCACCTATACTGATGAGCGGAATGATAGAACTGCTACAGGAATATTGCACCAACGGGCGACGCAGTGGTGACTGGATGGACTTGGCGGCAAATGCCACAGGAGTGGTGTTGGCTGCAGCTATTGGTCTTTTGATTTGGAAGGCTGTCCCCAGACGCTAAAAGGATTCTTACGGAGATGTGAATTATAATAACGACGGTCACCTGTTACTTCCTCAGCAATGAAATCCGGCTTTTCGTAAGGTTCATCCTCAGAACCCAGTTCTACTTCTGCAATGACAAGCCCTTCATTCTCACCATAGAATTCATCAACCTCAAACGTATGGTCACCACTTTTCACAAGATAGCGTGTCTTGTCGATGATACCCGGTTCACATAAACGCATCAGTTCTTCAGCCTCATGATAGGTAATCTCCTTCTCAAACTCATAACGGCTCATGCCTTTCAGGTCGGAAGGCCCTTTAATGGTAAGATAACCCTGATCATCACGCAGGCGGACACGCACAGTACGTCCGTGTCCGCTGCAGATATACCCCTGTTTAATTCGACTGCTTGAGTACGCCTGACTCTTATAGTCACCACGGACTAAGAATTTTCTTTCGGTCTCTATCGCCATTACATGTATTGAATCATATAGACGACAAGGAATATGACCGCAAGAAGTATCAATCCGATAAAGATCCAGTTAATAACATTCTTTGCCTGTTTTCTCTGACGTGCGTCACGTTGAGCACGGTGAATTTTGCTGTTTTGACTCATATCTGTATTATATTTTTAAGATTATTGTTCATCATTCACAGGAAACTCCATCAGATAGGCTTTAATAAAATCATCGATTTTTCCGTCCATGACACCATCGACATCACTGGTCTGGTAATTGGTACGATGATCTTTTACACGCCGGTCGTCAAACACATAACTTCGTATCTGACTTCCCCACTCTATCTTTTTCTTGCCTGCTTCGATCTTTGCTTTTGCCTCAAGACGTTTTTTCATCGCGCGGTCATAAAGCTGTGACTTCAACAGACGCATTGCATTATTCTTATTTTCAAGCTGCTTACGGCTTTCCGTATTCTCAACAAGTATTTCTTCTTCCTCGCCGGTATCGGGATCGACATATTGGTATCTCAATCGGACACCCGTCTCTACCTTATTTACATTCTGTCCACCGGCACCTCCTGAACGGAACAAATCCCAACTTACACGGGCCGGGTCTACATACACCTCAATCGTATCATCAACAAGTGGAGAAACAAACACGCTGGCGAAACTCGTCATACGTTTTCCCTGAGCATTAAAGGGCGAAACACGCACAAGACGGTGTACGCCATTTTCACTCTTCAGGAATCCATAGGCATATTCACCACCCTCTATCTCCATCGTAACGCTCTTGATACCAGCCTCATCACCCTCCTGAAGATTACTGATGGTACACTTATAACCATGAGACTCAGCCCAACGCATGTACATACGCATCAGCATTGACGCCCAGTCCTGACTTTCCGTACCTCCGGCACCACTGTTTACCTTGAGTATACAGTCCATCGGATCTTCCTCCTGACGGAGCATATTTTTAAGTTCCAGATCTTCGATGGCTTTGATCGCCTTCGCATAATCGTCATCAACCTCCTCTTCCGTGACCATTTCATCTTTATAGAAATCGAAAGCCAGCTGCAATTCATCGGCATGCGTACGCACCTCCTTATACCCATCCAGCCATTTCTGGATAGTCTTCACCTTTTTCATCTGCTCCTCTGCACGTTTGGGATCGTCCCAAAAGTCCGGAGCTTGTGTCCGGAGATCTTCTTCCTCGAATTCTATTTTCTTTTTGTCTATTTCAAGGTAACGATGTAAAGCTTCTGAACGCTCCATCACATCCTTGAGTTGATCACTTGTTATCATAAAAATTTTAATCCTCTTATTTTGTAATATGCAAAGATATAATTTTTTCTTATACCTTATACATTTTTTCTATCTCTGCCGCATAATTTTTATTAAGCACACCTCTCTTGATCTTTAGAGTATTGGTCAATTCACCTTTTTCAAGACTGAAATGATGAGGCAGAAGAGTAAAACGCTTTACCTTTTCATAATGTGCCAGTTGCTGCTGAAGGGTCTCGATACGCTCCATCATCATCTCATGGATTTCTTCATTAGCACAGAGATCCTCACGACTGGCATAAGCTATGTGATGCTTTTGAGCATACTCTTCCAAGAGTCGGTATTCCGGTATGATGAGAGCAGAAACAAACTGACGTTCATCGGCTATGACGGCTATCTGGTCAATATAACGGTCAACAAGAAGTTTCGTTTCAATCAGCTGTGGCGCAATATATTTGCCATTTGAGGTCTTAAACAGATCTTTGATACGCTCTTTAAGAAAGAGTTCACCGTCTTTTATATAACCGGCATCACCTGTATGGAACCATCCGTCTTTATCGATAGCTGCTGCGGTAAGAGCCTCCTTATTGTAGTATCCTTTTGTAATCGTCTTACCCCTGAGCAGAATCTCATCATTTTCGATAATCTTGATCTCAAGTCCGTCAACCAGACGTCCTACTGAACCAATCGTATAAGGTTTGGTAATATCGTTACATGACACCGTTGCCAAACTTTCGGTAAGGCCATAACCAACGATCATATTAATACCGATGGTATGGATAAACTCCTCGACTGCGGGTGCTATGGCAGCTCCTGCTGTAGGAAATATATTTGGATGGTCAAGACCTAACTCATTACGAACAAGACTGAAGACTGTACGATTAAAAATAGCGTACTTCATCTTAAGACTTAGTGGAGGGTTGATTCCTTTGCTCTTATAATCAATATTATATTTGCGTCCCACGGAAAGAGCTTCCTTAAAGATCTTGCGCTGAACAAGTCCGGCAGCTTCAATCCGTTCATTAACAGCATGGTAAACCTTCTCCCAGAATCTGGGTACAGACGACATGCAGGTAGGGCGCACCTCACGCATCGTCATCTGAATATCATTTGGGTACAGATTGATGGCCAGTTGGGCACCGACAGAGAGACAGAGATATGCCCAGGCACGTTCAAAGATATGGGTGAAAGGGAGGAAGTCCATGATGACATCGTTTTCCCCGATAGGTACTACAAGATAATTAATGCGTAAAGCTTCATGATAATTTCCATGAGACAACATTACACCCTTACTTTCGCCAGTGGTACCACTGGTATACAGAATATTAGCCAGATCGTCTTCATTGGCCTGACGACTCAGTTCTTCAACCTGCGCCTGTTTTGAGAAATCCTCACCTAACTTAACAAAGTCTTCGAACATCATCGCATTAGGATCATGGCTGCTGATACGTACATCATTGTTGTAAATGATGATCCGTTCGAGGGATGGACAAAGGGCAAATATACGGTGAGCCTTATCATACTGCTCCTGCTCGCCTACGAACAGATAACGGATATGGGCATCATTGATAACATACTGCACCTGAGCCTCACTGCTTGTAGCATAAAGAGGTACTGTTACTGCCCTAATTCCGAATGCGCCGAAATCACAAAATAAAATTTCCGGCATATTCTGAGAGAACACACCTATGTTCTCTTGCACCTGAACACCCAGTTTGAGAAAGGCATTTGAAACTTTTTTCACTGTCATTGAAAACTGATTCCATGACACCGGAATCCACTCTCCTCTCTTGTAGTCACGATAGCTTAACGCTGTCTTGTCTCCATAAATCCGTGCTTGTTCATGTATTAGAACCGAGAAATGACAATTATTCTGCATATTCTTTAGTTTTTATCCGACAAAGGTAGTGGAAAGCAAGCAAAATACAAAATAAAAAGTATTTTTATTTTGTATTTTGTTAACGATATGATCACATCAAAGAAATCCTATCCAACAAGTTGAGTTGCTTCAATGATATAGGGTAACCGAGTAAGCTTTCACCTCATCTGCGTTCAACACACGCTTATAGATAGAGCAGTTGCGCATTGATCCTGCGAAATCGCCTATCTTAACATCAGTCACAGTCAGTCCTTTGAAAGGAATGTACTGATCGTTGAGTCCATTGACAAAAGTTCGGACAGCTTTACCGTCGTAAATGATGATATAACTGAAAGAATCGAGTTTGGTATATGCCGGCCAGTGACCGTCTGTTGCCCTCGGCTGACTCTGCCAGACATCGCTATTGCCAAGTATGTTTGAACTGACATAACTTTTGTTTCCGATCTTGACAACAGGCTTACCGTCAGTGCCGATCTCCACACTCAACCGACCGCTCTTGAGGAGTGTTCCATCATAAGCGTTACTGCTGATGGTAGGAGTTATGGCTATGGAGAATCTGTTGATAACTCCAGCATGTCTTACCTTGATCAGACTACCGACAGTAGGGTTCTTTTTTTGAGTAATAAGCCCTTTTCTTAAGTTTACGGATTTAACAGGAAGTGCATAATCGCTATACACTGACGTAGGATACCCCTGAGGATGGACCTTACTTACAATCCAATCATGATAGATTCCATTCATCCAGACCATCCTCAACGGAGATTTCCTTGTATTTGCGATGATGTATGGACGGGAATTGTTATACTTCGAATCCTTTGTCAACTGTTCGGTAGATACCACCCTCTTTCCGTCATCACTCAGGGTATAACGATACAGTTCATAAACAGTGCCACAGGCTCCTACTGTTGGAACAGAACAAACGACCTTATGAGGATCGTCAGGATCGAGAATGATTCCGCCGCTATAGCAGAGTTCAAGACCGTCGGTCTGGATAAAATGAGCACCGCCATCGGCAAGAAATGTCTTGGTCCATCCACTGCCGTTCCATTTTAAATAATAATATTGATGTTTGGTTTTGGTACTATCAATACCGACCATGGCTATATACGGAGTTTCAGCCTTGTCGGTAACCAACTGCCAGCCCCAGTTCCTGCTATTTTCAGTGGCATCAACCACCACATCAGGATGTGAGGTTTTAAAATCATCTGTCTTATTTACTTTAAACACACCTGCAGCAACGGTCGAAAGGACATTGCCTTTGATATCATGGAGTTTCTTGTCATTCACATCGAAATAGACATAATAGAGCCAGTTAGGATATTCATTGTCAGGATGGCCGGTGGTAAACGTCATGAATATCTTATCTCTCTTATTACTCCAGTATTTTACATAAGGACGTGCACCTGTACTCTGAACTGCCTGATATGGCCCCCAGGTGACAGTGATATTATCATTTGCATCGGGCATGGAGAACTGTGCCAAAGTGGGATGCCAGTTGATACCACGCCACCCCATGTATATATGATCTGGATCGGCACTCATGATAAACGGAGAGGGATAAGTGACGTTGGCAGAGAGGGTGATGGAATGTTCCGCACCTAAGGTGGTAATGTCTCCGGCCTTCCGGGATATACGGTAATACCACTTGGGCTCATCGGTATGACGACCGTACCATATCATGATTCGTTCGTCAGGGAGTACAAGGAAGGACGGATTATCATGATCATCGGGCTGGAAATAACTGCGTATCAGTACTTCTGATCTTTTCCTGGTAATGAAATTCATCTGTGTGGCCTTGATGGCACCATGAACATCTATGTAACCGATATAAGTGGAATTGATTGTGCCTGACGTATTCTCATAATGCAGGGAACGGGGGTCGGCAAACCAACACCAGGCACCCTCCTTTGTCACCAGATTCGAGTCAAACGCATATAACTTCGTTGTCGAAAGTGACAATAACATGATATAGAGAATATTTTTCAATATTCCCTTGACAGATCTCTTTTGTATAAAATTTCGCATAGTTAGTTAGTAAATTCATAAAAATAGGTTCCGGTTCTTTCTAAAAGAACCGACAGCAATAGGAACAATTTATCTCTTCCCCAATGCAGCCTTCACCTGTTCGTCAATCTGACTCATACCCTTCACTGTAGGGTGACCGTTTTTCTTATCAATGCCTTTGAGCTCAATACATTTTACATCGTAATGTTTGCAAATCTCTTTACATGAAGAGGTAATAGCGGCACTCAGTCCGTCATTAAGAATAAAGTACAACTGAGTATTGACATATCTTTCTTTCATCCTACTAAGGAGGCATGCCATTGCAGGACGGAAGGAATAAAGATCCTGTTTTGTCCATTCCCCATACTTGTATTCACCAATAGGAGAGTTAGCCCAACTGTCGTTAGTGGCGCCAAAGATAAAAATAAGATCGGGACATCCCAGTTTATTGAGGCGGGTAACGAACGAACGGTCGCTGTAATCCTCCTTGCGATAACCGGTATTACATATTGTGGCACCTGAGAAAGAGTTGTTTACACAAAGACGATAACCATTTTCCTTAATATATTTGTACCACCATGTCTCTGTTACAGAAGTAACGTCAGTACGTTTCATGTCAGGGACGGCATTATACCAGATGAAATTGGTGTCGGGAGTAAGATAACCCTCATAGGTAGAATAAGAATCTCCGAGGATTGATACAGACTTGGAACTCTGTGCCGATGCAAAGATGAAACAGAGGAATGTAAAACAGATTATGCTAACTATCTTTTTCATTGTTTTTGATTTATATGATTTCTTATTATTAAATGGTGCAAAGTTAAGAAATTAATTCAGAATGAACGTAAAAAAAGCCCTAAATAATGGCATGTCATCATTCAGGGCATCATGTGTATTATGATAGGAGTTGTAAAAATCTACATATCATTGCCATAACCGTTCATCGGTTGTTCATCTTCACCCTCATTCTGTTGTCTCTGGTTCTGGGATTTCTGCGGTTTCTTAGACTTCATATTTCCAAAACTATAGGTAAATGTCAGGTTAACAGTACGTCCACTACGCCAGTTCTTCTGGTCACGAGTAAACCCATCGCCACTAGTTACCGTTTGCCAGCTTCGCGAGTTTAGGAGGTCACGGGCTGTTATTGCAATTGCATATTTCTTATCAAGGAAAGTCTTTCTTAATCCCAAGTCTACACTGTAATTGGATTTACGATAACCCTGACTGACCACCTGACGGGCATTATAATTGCCCGTAAGCTGGAATGACAAGGCATAAGGCAGAATCAGATTGGCCATCATACGAGCATTCCAAGAAAAATTGTCATCTGATTTTCCTGTAACATTCTGACCATCGATGATATAGTCAAACCCATCAAGTTTATAATAAAATAAATTGGCTGTTGTTGTCAAGTCGAGAATCCTGAATAATTTATCTTTCAACACCATCTCCAGTCCCGTGCTAAGACTGTTAGATACATTCTCACTGGTGGAATACATAAGATTGCCTTTACGATATCTGATTTGTTGTATAACGTCAGAAGTAGGACGATAATAAGCACTTAATGAAAGTGTGTGATTATCCCAGTTCTTGATATAATTCATCTCAAAGGCATTGGTATACTCTGGTGTCAATTGAGGATTACCGAACGATACGATTGAGGCATCACTGGTATTCTTAAAATTATTGAGCTGACCACCCCACGGACGCTGTAGACGACGGGTATAATTGATTTGTATCTCCTGAGTCTTGGTCAATGAATAAGACACAAACAGACTAGGGAATAGTTGGAAGTAGTCTTTACTGAATTTAGGATTCCGTAAAGCAGCATCATGTTCCTGATCATAGTCATAACTTTCTGTGTTGACTTTCCAGTATTCTCCACGGAGACCAGCCTGTACACCGAGTTTTCCGAAACGGGAGGTAACTGTCGCATAGAGCGCATGAATATCCTGGTCATAAATAAATCTATTGAAATAGGTTTTATCCTCAACAAGGGTCTTTCCGTTGAAATCACTACTGTCGGCAAACGATTCCTGAGGAGAATTCTCATGATTGAACTCACCGTTATATCCTGCCTGCAACTTTAGTTTCTCACTGAACTCATTCTCATAATCAAGCTTTACCTCCCACGAATTATTACGTATGTGCATCGGACGATACAGATAATCGTAAGATGAAGGAGTGACCTGATCATAAAAAGTGGTGCTGTCCTGATAGTAATTATCATTATTCATACGCCATTGGCTGCGCGAGAGTGTAAAGTCGAGATAATGCTTGCCTGAGAAGTTATGACGGTAATTCAGTTCCCCGTAGAACATACGCATATCTGAATTGCTTATTGTCTTACGAGACTTGCATGAATCTTGTCCGGCACCTACTGTTCCATAATAGTAAGGTGTGTTACTACTGTTATCGTGAGAACCTATCATTGCCATTCCACTGAGTGTGATATCATCTTTCCGGGTGGCATGCCATGTCACACCTGCACGACTAAAGAAGTTAGAACCGTCATTGTCATTTTTGGTGTCATAATTCTGATATTTTTTTGTCGAGGTATAGACCTGCCTGCTCCATGCACCTCCATCATGTTCACGATGACGAAAACCCACATTAGCGTAAGCATCAAACAGACCGCTGCTATAATTAAGATTTCCACTGAGGTTATAACCTCCTTTATCATCACCACCGGCCTGAAGGCTACCATAATAACCGGCCTTACGGTCACGTTTGAGCACAATGTTTATAATGCCAGAACTACCCTCAGCACTATATTTTGAAGAAGGGTTCGTAATCACTTCAATCCGTTCGATGCTCTCTGCAGGCATCTGTTGTAAGATTTCACCACGGTTATCACTGGTGAGTCCGCTTGCTTTGCCGTTAATCCAAACCTCCACGCTGGTATTTCCACGGAGGGAGACAGTACCTTCATTATCCACATCAACAGAAGGAATACTCTGAAGCACATCGGATGCGGAGCCTCCAGAAGCGGCAATAGCCTGATCTACATTGAATGATTTTTTATCGACTTCTAGTTTCATCGTCGATTTCTGACCTACCACCTGTACTTCTTTCAGCGAATGAGTATCGTCACTGAGATATATCACAGTATAATGAACATCTTTCTTTGTATCGGAAATAACAAAGTCTCGTTTCACGGTTTTATAACCTACAAACGAAACACTTAGCACATAATTGCCATTTGGTAATCCCTTGATATTAAAGGAACCCGTACCATCGGTTATAGCTCCCTTAACGAGTTTATCTGTTGACGGTTGTAATACACTTACATTGACAAACTCCAAAGGTTCATTATTGGCCTTATCCGCAATCTTACCCCTTACACTACCTTGAGCGTTAGCTGTCACCGCACCTATAAGCAACAGCACAAAAAATATTAATCGATTCATACGATTAATTAGACGTTTTATCTCGAAGAAAGTTTAATGCGCTTTAATATTTTTATGCTATTTATTTGATGACAAACGAGCGGCATTAACTAAAGCTTTAACATTAATTACAACTGATATTCAGCTATTTCGATAAAAACGTATTAACTTTGTAGCAATTTATTACTAACTGCATTTTTCATTTCGACATGATTACAAAGAAACTACTAATAACATTAGCAATTATCGGTTTAATAGATTCAGAGATACACGCTCAGACTTCAACCAGTACAAGTAACAACCTGAAAGTTACTGCCGCAACTGACGAAACAGTATTGTATAATGTTGGTGACTCGGGTGTTGCCAAGCATTTGCTTTTCGGTCTTGATACGGCATGGCCAAGTGAGGAGAATATCAAAAGAGGTATTACATACATGGGTACCGAAAACATAGATATCGTGAGAGCTTCGTTTCAACCGACCCACCCATTATTGAACGGGGATTTGCAACAGAAGCAGATTGACTCTCTCAACATCAGACTGAGACTCATCAATCTTATTGGGAAAAACGTGAAGGTGGCACTCAACGATGATCCTCTCAGTGTGGACTCCTGGTACAAAGATAATGCTGACAGATGGGCACAGTTGATTGATGTTTACACGAAGAGAGTGCAGAATAGCGGACACCCAGTTGTATCAGTTGCTCCATTTAATGAACCTGACTATGGATGGGGTCAAGGAACGATAACCGATTTCTACAATATAGCAGCGGCACTGAAGACAAACCCACGTTTCGACACTATACGGATATGTGGAGGTAATACATTGAATGATGACCAGGCTCTGCCATGGTATAATACTCTTAAAAATTATCTCGATGAAGGTAACACCCATCAGCTTGCCGGTTCATTTGACAACTTTGCAAGTTTCTACCAACAGGTAAAGGCTGACGGGAAGTTTGCTACCGGTGACGAATTACATAACGTGATGGAACCGATGGTCGGAGTGGAATACGGTATGCAGGAAGGCATCTGGTGGGGAACAGCTGAACGCACACGCGGTGAATTCGTAAAGGCAAGTAAGGGTACACGTCTGGGATATGCCGAAAACCGGAACAACTGGACAGCAGCTTCAGTATACCGCAATCCCCAAGGAGCGGTTCAAGCCTTCGGAGGTACATCGGAACGTCAAGCTGTCACGACCACATATAAATTTGTATCCAAAGACCGCGATGTCTATTATGACGGCTACGGACCTACTCGCGAATATACAATGACGCTGCCGGGAGGTACGGGATACCAAAAAGGACAGACTAACGCAGAGGGAATGGTCAATATCACTTACGGAGATGATATACAACCCGTTATAGGAGGCAACTACTATATTGTAAACCGTAACAGCGGATTTGTGATTAATGCCATTGGGAGTACTAATGGAACTACACTAAACCAATACCGCAGCACGGGCAAGGTGAACCAGCAGTGGCAGATAACCCCGGTGAGCACAACTATCGGTGGTGATTTCAGTTATTTCACAATCACAAATGTGAGTACAGGTAAATCTTTTGATAACCTCAACTGGTCTCTTGACGATAATACCAGTGCCGTCATCTATGATCTTGTTGCAGGCAACAATCAACAATGGTTCTTTGAGTATGCCGGAGACGGATACTTCTATATCCGCAACAGACATAGTGGAAAATGTCTACAGATCTCAGGTAGCAGCACATCTGCCACAGCAGCTGTAGTACAATACACAAAGAGTAACATTCCATCACAACAATGGCGTCTTGTGCCAGGTAGCGCTACTGTTGAATTCACGGCTCCTGATGCACCAACCAATCTTTCTGCCAAAGCCAATGCGGCGTCTATCGAGCTCAACTGGACTGGAGCTATAGCTACTGACATCAAAGGATATGAGATTCTGCGTTCAGACTCTGTGGATAAGGGATACAACACGATTGCCAGATATGTTACCACGACATCATTTTTAGACAACACCGCCTCTGACGGCAAGACCTATTATTATAAGGTAAGAAGTGAGGACAACTCATTGAATAGATCTGTGTGTTCAGATCCTGTCTCTGCAACTGTCACAGGCACCAATGCTCTTGTGGCCGAATACAATTTCGAAGACAGCACGAAAGATAATTCTATTAACATGTATGACTGTGTTTTTAATAGTACCCCAACCTATACCGCAGGAAAGTTTGGAGCTAAAGCCCTATCTCTTAACGGCAGTTCTTCTTTCGCTCAGTTGCCTTACACAGTTGCCAACCATGAATCGATCACGATTGCAGCATGGGTATATTGGAGAGGAGCATCGGCATGGCAACGGATATTTGACTTCGGAAACAGTGATACTGAATATATGTTCCTTACCCCAAGGGCAACAAGTTCAAAAATGCGATTTGCAATTAAAAATAATGGTGAAGAGATGACTCTTGAAGGTCAGACCTATCTAACACGACTGGCCTGGAAGCACGTAGCCATCACCATGAGTCCTACTGAGGTGGACATGTATGTGGACGGTGAGTTAGTTGGTTCTACTAAGTCTATTTCTATTCGCCCCAGTGACATTAAACCTATCTTCAATTATATCGGTCGC
>DAIOSW010000051.1:0-14648 GCA_036752365.1 Prevotella sp. | reverse complement strand
GAATCATGATTGGCATAATGCGTCTGATAGTAAGCATATTTCATGAGCCATTGTGTACTGAACCTGTCGCCTATGCTCTTCTGTATCAGTGCCTGCGCAAAAGTATTGTGGTCAGCCTGCCGCTCCCCTCTGCGCCACACATTATTGACAATGGCACCAGGGATGCCACGTTCAGAATGATAAGTATATAGTTTGGCATTCCAGCTACCATGATTAAACAGACCATATAGATTTCCTTCTGCTCTCACTGCCCATATATCGCCATTCTGCCGCACAGCAGTTGTATCATAAGCCACTGTATGGTCGGCATTTAATCTTCTGTATCTAAAGTGATACTTTCCACTTGACGACAGTCCGCCGAGGGATACGGATGCACTCAGTTCGGGAGAGATCCTATATTCATAGAGGCCTGACAGTTGGAGCATATCGCTCGAACCGTATTTTGCTCTTGCAATCAAGTTATAAGGTTTCCCCACGGTGAATCGTGGTGTCTTTGTCCGGATATATACGCTACCTGCATGTGCAAAGTCACTTGCCGGTTGGAATATAGCACTTTTCTGACCATTATATAAAGTAATTTCCTCTACATTGTCCAGAGAAAACTGACCTAAGTCTATCTGTCCGTTTTGTGCGTTTCCCAGTTCTATGCCATCATAGTATATGCCAAGGTGATTGGAGCCCATGCTCCTGATATTTACAGTTTTGATGCCACCTACTCCGCCGTAGTCCTTAATCTGCAGTCCGGCAAAATATCTCAGGGCATCAGCTACGGAGAGCGAACTCAGTCTCTCCAGTACCTTGCCGTTCAGTTGCTGTGATGGAATCACCTCCCTATAAGTCGGCCTAGACATGATCACCACCTCCTGTACGTGCTGGATACTATCCATCCTGCTATGATGTTCTTCAGCATAGCCGTTAAGTGCCACGAACCACCAGGCGATGATGGTCATTGATATCCATTTCCTCATCAGCCTAGCAATCAGTCATCAATATACTGACGATACGTTCCGCTGTTCGTCCGTCCCATCTGTCAGGCAGTGCACACTTTTTCCATCGTCCTGCTATCATATCACTCACAGCAGCACCCAACCTTCCGGCATCCTCGCCGACGAGTATGTTACTGCCCACTTTTACGGTTTCAATATGTTCCGTGTAACTGTTGAGTGTGGCACAAGGTACATTATTGAATGTAGCCTCCTCGGCCACATTGCCGCTGTCCGTAATGATACCACGGGCATGAGCCGTAAGATAGCCAAACTCCAGATAACTCTGTGGTCCCACGATACATAGTTTATCGGCATACTCTTTCAGAGCCTCATAAGCCAGTCCGCGTAAAGGAGCCACGACTGGCATACCCTGAGCAGCATTCAGCATCTCGTCCACCATCTTCCTCAGATTATCCTTGTCTGCCATCAATGCTTTTCTGTTGAGAGTAAACACCAGGAATTCACCGTCTTTCAGATGATGTTCGTCCATCATGGCAGGTTTGCGAAGTCGGTTATGGTTATGGCGTAAAGTATCCATCAGAATATTTCCCACCATATATATCTGACTCATCTCAGCTCCTTCGCGTGTCACGATGCTGTTGCTTCCTGCACCGGCAGTAAAGAGCAGGTCACTCAGTCCGTCTATTACCAGACGATTGATTTCCTTAGGCATTTTGATATCGAAACTACGTGTACCAGCCACGAGATGTGCCAACTTGATACCCTGCTTCTTGGTGACAATAGCAGCAGCCATGGTAGAAGCCAAATCATCCACAACGATCACCACATCGGTAGCATGCTGTTGCAGATAAGCCTCGAAGGCAGCCATCACCTTACCGGTGAGTTCGTTCAGACTCACGCAGTCTACGCCCAGATATACATCGGGTTGTGGCATCTCGAGATCATCAAACAGATTCTGTTCCAGCGTAGGGTCATCCTCGCGGCCGGCATATACTAAGGTATAAGTAATATCAGTACCTTGAGCTTTTTGCTCATTCACCGCTCTTACGATAGGTGCTACCTTCATGAAATTAGGTCTGGCACCCACAACAATACATATATTCTTCATTGTCATACTCCTTTCTTTATCATCAGGACACAAATTCCCGAATTGTTCATCATAATACTTGTTCTATCAAGTTGTCCAGTGTTTCCACACCCTTCAGCGTACACAGTCCGCGGATGGATACGTAAATGGAGTTCTTGAATATTTCCTTGATAGGATAATCACGATACATCTTATTTTCCATCATATACCTTCCGAAGTACTCCAGCAACTTAGAAACCAGCTCAAAATTGATATCTTCACGGAAATATCCTTCAGTCACGCCATGTTGCATGAATTCCAGAAAGCTCTGATTATTTTTCTTTTTGGTTTCTTCAATGGCCTGATGCAATTTCTCATATTTGGCAGCATCCTCAAAAAATAAAGGATTGGCACTATTATAAAAACTGATTTTCTGCCTGCAAGCCTCGACAATCACTTCCAGCACATTATGCCCATCATTAGCAAATTTCTGGATTTCCAAGTCACCCTGCTCAAAGGATTTAAGTACCCCTTCCACCAGCAAATCCTCTTTATTATTATAAATTTCATAAAGAGTACGCTTGGACATCTGAAGTTCGGCAGCCACATCATACATTTTAACGGCACGGATACCACGCTTCACGAATAATCGCATAGCTGCCTTGAGGATTTTACTCCTCACCCCTTCTTTGTGTTCCTTAATTACATTCACCATATTCGTATATTTATACAAATTAAAGTTATAATGAAAACGATTGCGGCTGCAAAGTTACAAAAAATATTAAAAACCCAATCATTTTAGGAGAGTTTTTATTACCTTTGTCCGACATTACAAAAACTCAATATTATATAATACATTAAAACTTATGGTGAAGATATCAAAAGAGGCCGCTCTGTTATATCATGAGAACGGTCGACCTGGAAAAATCGAAGTGAAGCCTACGAAAGCTTATCGTACTCAGACTGATTTAAGTTTGGCGTATTCCCCTGGCGTAGCTTATCCCTGTTTGGAGATTCAGCAGAATCCTAACGATGCGTATAGATATACGGATAAGGGTAATCTGGTAGCTGTAATCAGTAACGGTACCGCAGTGCTGGGTCTTGGTGACATCGGAGCCATGAGTGGTAAACCAGTAATGGAAGGTAAAGGCCTTCTGTTTAAGATTTACGGAGGTATTGATGTATTTGATATAGAAGTGGCAGAGAAGGACCCAGAGAAATTCTGCGAAGCTGTAGAGCGTATCGCTCCTACTTTCGGTGGTATCAATCTGGAGGATATCAAGGCACCTGAGTGTTTTTATATTGAAGAACGTCTGAAGCGTACACTCGATATTCCTGTTATGCATGATGATCAGCACGGTACAGCTATTATCTCTGCTGCCGGACTGAAGAATGCACTGGAAGTAAACGGAAAGGACATCTCCAAGGTGAAGATTGTCGTGAATGGTGCCGGTGCAGCAGCCATCAGTTGTACGAAGCTCTATGTAGCCCTGGGAGCCAGAAAAGAGAATATCGTCATGCTGGACTCCAAAGGTGTCATCACAAGTGACCGCGAAAAACTTACAGAACAGAAAAAACAGTTTGCCACCGACCGCCGCGATGTCCATACTTTGGCAGAGGCAGTGAACGGTGCAGACGTATTCGTAGGACTGAGCAAGGGTAATGTACTCACTCAGGATATGGTTCGCTCCATGGCTAAGGACCCTATCGTCTTTGCATTGGCCAATCCTGTACCGGAAATTTCTTATGAGGATGCTATGGAAAGCCGTCCAGACGTATTGATGTCCACTGGTCGCTCTGATTATCCTAACCAGATTAATAATGTCATCGGATTCCCTTATATATTCCGAGGTGCACTGGACGTACATGCATCAGCCATCAATGAGGCAATGAAAATGGCAGCCGTAAATGCCATTGCCGACCTCGCCAAACAGCCCGTACCGGATGTGGTAAATGATGTCTATCATGTAAACAACCTCACCTTCGGTCCACTGTATTTCATTCCGAAACCAGTTGACCCACGCCTTATCACCGAGGTAAGTGCTGCTGTTGCCAAAGCTGCTATCGAAAGTGGTGTAGCCCGCAAACAGATTACAGACTGGGCAGCTTATAAGAGTCAGCTCCGCCAGTTGCTCGGTCAGGAGACTACACTTACACAGAAGTTGTTTGATACAGCCCGCAACCATCCTCAGCGCGTGGTATTTGCTGAGGCTATCCACCCTACCATGCTGAAAGCTGCTGTACAGGCTAAGGCAGAAGGTATCTGCGAACCAGTCCTGCTGGGCAATGATGAGACTATTTCCAAACTGGCCAAACAGTTGGACCTCAATCTTGACGGTATAGAGATTGTAAATCTCCGTCACCCCAAAGAGTCTGATCGCCGCGAACGTTATGCGCATATCCTGACCGAAAAGCACGGCCGTGATGGCTACACATTTGAGGAAGCCAATGATAAGATGTTCGAGCGCAACTACTTTGGTATGATGATGGTGGAAACCGGCGACGCCGATGCATTCATCACCGGTCTGTACACCAAATACTCCAATACCATCAAGGTAGCAAAGGAAATTATCGGTATCCGTCCGGAATACAAGCATTTCGGCACCATGCACATCATTAACTCCAGCAGAGGCACCCTGTTCCTGGCTGATACATTGATCAATAACAATCCAAAGACAGAAGAGCTGGTAGACCTCGCCAAACTGAGTGCCACAGCCGTACGTTTCTTCAATGAGAAACCAACGCTGGCCATGATTTCACACTCCAACTTCGGTAGTGCCATTACAGAAGGTACACAGAAGGTAAGAGATGCTGTGAAAATCCTGCAGGATACTGTTCCTGATATGGCAGTGGAAGGTGAGATGCAGATAGGTTTCGCACTCGACAAAGAACTGCGTGATACCCAGTATCCGTTCAATAAGTTGAAGGGCAAGGATGTCAACACACTGATATTCCCTAACCTTACCAGTGCCCGTTCATCCTACAAGTTGCTTCAGATACTTGATCCCGATGTGGAAATCATCGGCCCTATCCAGATGGGACTCAATAAGCCTATCCATTTCACTGACTTCGGGTCATCTGTTCGCGACATCGTGAATATCACTGCCGTGGCAGTCATCGATGCGTATGTAGACAAAATCAAGAACCGTCTGTAATCATTCAGACAGTCAAATATTCTATCAGGGGTACAGCCATAACGGCCGTACCCCTTTTTCAATTGCACTAGCCGTAAACGTTAACGTGATAAATTTCGTTCAGAACAGCTATACATATTGAAAAAATCCCTACCTTTGCAGTAGTTAAAAGCAACATACTAAAAAACGTATATAAATCATGAAACCATTAAACAAGCATTTTGCACCTAAGAGCGTTATGCCCGAGAAGGTGATTCAGTTTGGTGAAGGCAACTTCCTTCGCGCATTTGTAGATTGGATTATTTGGAATATGGACCAGAAGACAGACTTCAACGGTTCCGTAGTCGTAGTTCAGCCTATCGATCGCGGTATGGCAGAATGGCTCAACGGTCAGGACTGCCTCTATCACGTAAATCTTCAGGGTCGTGAAAACGGAAAACCAGTTAACACCATCGAGCGCATCGACGTGATCAGCCGTGCATTGAATCCATACTCACAAAACCAGGCCTTCATGGCATTGGCAGACCAGCCAGAGATTCGCTTCGTCATTTCCAATACCACAGAAGCCGGTATCGCCTTTGACCCAGCCTGCAAACTGGAAGATGCTCCAGCCAGCTCTTATCCAGGCAAACTCGTACAGTTGCTGTACCGCCGTTTCCAGACATTCAACGGTGACCCCACCAAAGGACTTATCATCTTCCCATGTGAGCTCATATTCCTCAACGGTCACGTACTGAAAGACTGTATCTATAAGTATATCGAACTCTGGAACCTGCCAGATACATTCAAGAAATGGTTTGAGCAGAGCTGTGGAGTTTACGCTACCCTCGTAGACCGTATCGTACCTGGATTCCCACGCAAGGATATCAAGGAAATTCAGGAGAAGATTTCATATCGTGACAACCTCGTCGTACAGGCAGAGAACTTCCACTTGTGGGTTATTGAGGCACCAAAAGATATTGAAAAGGAATTCCCTGCAGACAAAGCTGGTTTGCATGTATTGTTCGTACCTTCAGAGGAACCATACCACAAGCGTAAGGTTACCTTGCTGAATGGCCCTCACACCGTACTGTCACCTGTTGCATTCCTGAGTGGTGTAAACATCGTACGCGATGCCTGCCAGCACGAGGTAATCGGTAAGTACATCCATAAGGTACAGTTTGACGAATTGATGCAGACCCTCGACCTCCCAATGGACGAACTGCAGAAGTTTGCTGCCGATGTATTGGAGCGTTTCGACAATCCTTATGTAGATCATCAGGTGACCAGCATTATGCTGAACTCATTCCCTAAGTTCTGTGCACGTGATCTTCCAGGACTGAAGACCTATCTGGAGCGCAAGGGTGAGCTGCCTAAGGGACTTGTATTCGGACTTGCAGCTATCATCACCTATTATAAAGGTGGTAAGCGTGAAGACGGTACAGAGATTGTACCTAATGATGCACCGGAAATCATGGACCTACTCAAGAATCTCTGGGCCACAGGCGATACACTGATGATTACAGAGGGTGTTCTCGGAGCTACAAGCATCTGGAACGAAGACCTCAACAAGATTGAAGGTCTCACTGCACAGGTCAAGGAATATCTCGACCTCATCCAGGCAAAAGGCATGTTGGAAGCCGTGAAGACTATTCTGTAAAACAGTATATTTCACGTTATAAAAGTTAACTGAACCACTATTAAGAAAGAAAGCTCCCGATTGGATTCGGGAGCTTTTTCTTTTTTTCTTTATTCACGTATTTTTTTGCGTTCATAAAATTGTCTGGTCACCGTGAAAAACATCAGTACACCTATCAGATTGATGCCCACCACCGTCCAGAACATCGACACATAGCCTGTATGCTCAGCAATGATACCACCTATCAGTACACCTATCCCCTGCCCTGCATCCCATGAAGTAAGGATAGAACTGTTGGCAGTACCGCGCTCATTATGATTGGCAATACTAATAAACATATTGAGGAATGCGGGATATACATGGCCGTTTCCCAGTCCGATGAAGATAGCAGAGAGATAATAACCCACCATATTCGGGCATGCCACGAAGAGCGTATATCCTATCAGTGACAGGATGATGCCTTCAGCTGCATTCTGGGTCAGTTTACCTGCCCTGAGTGCCTTTGCACCTTGCAGTCTCGACATAAACAGACCGATGGAGAGCAACATAAAATAGGTACCCGTACCGCCGGTTATTCCCAGTTTCTCCTTGCTGTAAATAGCTAGATAATTACTGAGTACCCCCCAGCACAATCCGATGAACAGGATATTGATAGCCAGTACCCATGCCTTCGTCAGAAAGAAGCGGTCCAGCGATATCTTCTCCTTGTTCTTTACAATCTGTTTGGCAGGCAACTGTATAGCAGAAGCCGATATCAGTGCTAACGCAGCCAGTACCAGTGCTATCCAGAAAAGTAAAGTGAAGTCGCCCGTGTACTTATATATATAGATACCCACGGATGGTGCCACCGCCATTGCCAGATTGTTGCTCAGTCCATAATAACCGATGCCCTCATTACGTCTGCTGGCAGGTAGCACATCTATCGCCACAGTACTGTTTGCCACAGTCACTGCCCCGAAAGGCGCACCATGAAGCGTTCTCACAATAGCAAACATGAGCAGCGTGCCAGCGGCAATATAGCCGAAGAAGAATACGAAGAATACAGCAAAGCACACCATCAGCACTTTCTTCCGTGAAAAGCTGTCCACCACATATCCGCTGAACGGGCGAAACACCAGTGCCGCCACCGTATAGCCGGACAACACGATACCTATCACATCCTTTGTAGTTCCGAACCGCTCACTAAGATACAGAGGCAGAAGCGGTGTAAGTATATAGAAAGCGAAGTAAAGCATAAAATTGGCAGTCATCACTTTCAGATAATTCATATTCCAAAGTTTCTCTTTCATTCCCGATATTTTAATGTAAATGTCTAGTCATTTACATATATTTTCTTTTCTATCTGCAAAGGTAGCACAAAAATTCGATTAAGAGAAGCGAATAAAAACATATTTTCATCCAATTGAATTATAATATCAACTCATTTATTTAAATGTTGGTGCAATGATGATCATGATAAACTTCGCAAAGTTTTTGAGCTGTCTCTTTCATCTTCTCCCTCAGCGATTCAGGAGCTACCACCTCTATCTGCTCACCAAAAGAACGGAGGAGAGACTGAAGTTCATAGTTATCTTGAGCTTTTATAGTGATTTCCCAGTCACCATCAGCAAGATGTTTAGGATGAGAAGATTGAGATTCATGTAGTGGTTTGGTGACGATATACCCCAGAGCACTATCCTTAACCTTGAGAACAATGTCCAGCGGAGGCTCACCCGTAACAGACACCCCTACTACATCCGCAAAGAACTCATCGAAATCAAAATCATCAGCAAGTGGTTCAAACCTCTTAGCCGTTTCATTTACTCCCTCAATACGGTCAATAGCAAAGTTGGAAAGATAATCAAAATCATCCCTTTTGGCTATCAGGAACCACCGATTGTTATATTGCTTCAAGTAATACGGACTCACCGTCACCGTTCTCACCTCCTTGCCAAACGGATGATACACCATTTCAATCACCCTCTTATTTACGATTGCATCGAAGACTAGTTGATAGAAAGAGGTCATCCCCCGTAAATATGGATTATGTTGGAACGAAACCACCGACTTAATATTTTCCCCCAACTTGCTGGTAGAATAGAGACAGTTCTCCACATCTTCCAGCCAGTCAAACTGCGGTACCCCTTGGAAGCGTTTCAGTAAGAGCAAAGCGTCATGCATGAGGTCAATCTCCTCTTGGTTCAGCGGTTGGTTATTGATAGAATCACCACGATGAGCATATCTAAAATACACCCGATGTCCATCACGTATTCTATCAATCATCATTCTGTACCCCTCTTCACTCTCCAAAAAGTCAAGGTCCGTCTGCACCTGGCGCTTTTTCACACCTTCCCCCTTTATAGAAGAACCATTATAGAGATAGAGTGCATCATTACAGGCATCAACCAAATCTTCAATATAGAATCGGCGTCCCCAGTTACTCAAGCACTTATCAAGTGCCTGGTAACGTATCTGTGCATTTTTATTTGTTGGCATAGGCTAGTTTTTACATACTTTACCTCCCTGCAATGATGCAAAGTCTGTTTTAACAAGTTCATTTAATGCATATTCTGTAGCATTATTGATATTGTTTCCCTTACGAGTAAATCCAAGTTGTTGAGCTGTTAATCTCTTTAAATCATCTTTTTCAATAGCTATCTGTTGTGCTAAAGAATATTTCATTGCATTTTTAATTTCAACATATGGTATATCCAGGATATCTCTTTGCGAATTCACTCTGTATTGAATGTAATCTTCGGCACAATATTTATCATGCCAGCAAGCAAATCCATTGTCACCATTATCAGTTTTATAGTAAGTGAGGCTTTCTAAAATATCTTCAACAAGAGCCTGAACACGATTTGTCACCCTAGTTAATCCCCATATTTTAACTATTCTCTTACATAACAATCCGTTTGTTATTGGCTGTTCAATGTCAATAAGTTGCTGAAGCTGATATTTGATATTTTTGCGTTCCAGTTCTCCCAACAAATAAACATCATTATAACTTTTTTCAACTTGAAAATCAGCGAATTGATAGTCCTTGCACAAAGGATTTGATATTGATTTATCTTGCTCGTTAGTTGATATAACCTCAGCAATATTCTCTTTAATCACATGATTCTCTTTTGGTTTTTTTTCATCTATTACAATACCATTCGTAATATTATCAAGTCGCTGAAGTATTGAATGAATGACATCTTCTGGACGTTCAAACCAGTCAAGTGTCCAAACATGAATTATATTCCAATGTAATAGTTTTAAAACTGAAGGCTGAACAATCTCTCTGTCTCTTACTGTTTTCGTAGCATAATAATTGTCACCGTCACATAGGATACCGAGAAGATACTCTTCAGTATTCTTCGGATTTATGACTGCAATATCAACTTTAAACTGGGAATGCCCCACGTTCTGCTTAACATCATAACCATTTTTCTTCAGCATTTCAGCAATATTCAAAGCGATGCTGTTTGAAGCATCATGATGAACACTATCTAGCATTACTGGAACCACACCCTTTTCTGCAAATTCAAGAAACTTTTTTAATCCCTCAACACCAGCAGCTTGTGTCCTCTTTAAATCAATCTGTTCAGAACGAAGTATAGAGAATACAACCATTTCATATCTAGCTCTTGAGACGGCTACATTCAACCGTCTCTCACCGCCTTCATTATTAAGAGGTCCAAAATTCATGGAAACTTTTCCGCATTTATCTGGACCATATCCAACAGAGAACAAAATCACATCACGCTCATCTCCCTGAACGTTCTCAAGGTTCTTAATGAATATAGGTTCAGTACTGTCAAAAGCCAAACTCTCAAGCTTAGGATCTTTTGCCAGCTCTTCATATAATAAGTCTTCAATGAGATTTTGCTGAACTTTACTAAAAGAAACAATACCAATGGAATATTTAGATGAATCCGGATCTGCCAGTCTCTTCTTTACCTCATCTACAATTGCTTCAGCTTCAGCCATATTGGAGCGAGTTCTTCCCTTGTCGTAAACGCCATCTATTCTCCTCAATGTTACTTTTGATACCTGGTCGTCAATGGACGGGAATGTTATCAACTTGCCATCATAATATTGCGAATTACTAAACGATATCAAGCTTTCATGTTTACTTCGATAATGCCAAGCCAGATATCTGGAAGGCATAGACAACGATATACAATCATCCAGTATGCTGTTCATGTCATCAATATCAGCCTCATCCTCATCTACCTGTGAAGTAGAGAAGAAACTTGTCGGCGGCATCTGTTTTGGGTCGCCAACAACAACTAGAGATTTACCTCTTGCGATAGCACCAACCGACTCACTTGTTGGCATCTGTGATGCTTCATCGAAGATAACAAGGTCGAATTTTTCGCTATCAAGATCTATATATTGAGCCACAGAAATTGGGCTCATCAGCATACAAGGGCACAACTTTGGCAGCAGATTAGGTATCTGGTCAATTATCTTGCGTATTGATGTACCCCGCCCTCCATTCTTAATATTTCTTTTAAGAATACCGACTTCTGAAGTCTCATAAGCAGCCATAGTCATCGACGGAATATGAGCTGCTAACTTGCAGAAGAGTTCTTTTTTGCTTATTTCCTGAAACTTAGATGTCAATGTTTTATATTTATTAATTGTTTCCTCAAACAGCAATCCATTGAAAAATCTAAGTTCTTCAACACTATTAATCATGGTTATGATCAATTTATGATATACCCCTTTTGCAAATGCTTCAGATGCATACTCCCCAGTGGCATTATCATTGACAATGTAATCTATGACCGTGGTCAGACCAAGATTATTAATTTCACGTCTCTCATTACACCACTGGAACCAATCCACGAATTTTCCTTCATTTGCATGCAAAGTATCCATCACAGGAAGCCAAGTGTTACACCAGTCGTTGTCTGGTAAATCTATGTTGGCGACAGAGTTGATTTTATCCATAGAGTTTATCACCTGTTCACCAGAAGTTATCAGCTTGTTCCTAATTTCCTTATTTTCCGTCAAGAAACTATGCCAATTTCCTTTCATAGAATTTGCCAAAGTACTTGCAATTTCATCCACGCTACTATTTTGAACCTCACTTAATTCTTCTAACAATGCCAACAATGAAGGAAGCCTTTTAATGATATCATACATAGTTGACCATTGCTCTTTACCATAATATGCCAATGTACCAAACAGCTTAGATAAATCTTCATACATAGGCTTGATTGTTTCTTCTGCGTTGGCATACTCCTTTAGCTTCGATATTATATCATAAGTATCGTTTTCACAAAAATCACTTTTATATATCCGCATCTTTTTAAAGAATGACCTCTTAGCAAAAAATTTTGGAAGAAACCATTTATTCTTAATAACGTTCCATTCCATTTCGATCTGCGCAACATTAATTTTCATTACCTCACTTGTATATATTGAGGTAAGTTCCTGCAAAATAGCGTTTTTCCTTATCCCTGCATCTATCGATTCTTTTATATGTTCTACCTTTCTCCCATCGTTTGTCAAACAGAATAATTCGTTTGAAAAATAGGGAAGACTTATTAATAAATCATAGAAACGTCTTGCCCACATGATGCCATTTTTCGTTTCTTGTAATTTAATTCCCCAACAAATAGAAAACTTGTCCTTGTATATCTTCCAAACATTCAATGAGTCTCGACAGATATTGACTTGTTCATTCAATAGTTGTTCTGATTCAGACGATCCATTTTTAATATCCAAGATTTTTAATGGACTGGTAGCTGGGATTCCAGATACCTTAAACAGTGTATCAAGTTTCTTTATTCGCTCCTTATATTTATTGATTTTGTCGATTGTAATACCAGATAATAAGTTTTTGTCCACATCTAATTCTTCTTCAGAAATAGATAGATAAGATGTTATACAGTCGTATAGCGATAAGCCAGATGGATTTTTTCTGTGCAAGGCTTCAATATATCGAATGAGTTCTTGTCTTTTTTCAAAGAGCTCGTCCGATATATGTTTATACTCTTCTTGGGAATTAGGATGAATGATATTTATCGCTTCATCCATCTGCTCCAAGAAATGTGTTTTTGTGGCTTTATTGGAATGTAACTCAAGGCAGAATGGAGCCAATCCAATCTTTTCCAAACGAGACTGGACAACAGATAAAGCCGCCATCTTTTCAGCAACAAATAGTACTCTTCGTCCTTGATAAAGAGCATTTGCTATCATATTGGTGATAGTTTGTGACTTTCCTGTTCCTGGAGGTCCATATAGAATAAAACTTTTACCTTCTCCCGAGTCAATCACAGCTTCTAGTTGTGATGAATCTACATCCACGGGGATTATATAATCTTCAGGCTTTTTCTTACTATCAAGATCTCGAGCATCCGTTTGACTACCGATATTTTTTAATTTGAGTTTTCCGTCAACTAGACTAGAAATAATATCATTCTGCAGAATCTTCTCAGAATTAGAATGTATATCATTCCACATAACGAACTTATTGAAAGAAAATAAGCCTATAATAGATTCATTAAGAACATCCCAACCTTTTTTTCCTCTTATCTTATCACGTATAATAGTAAAAATCTTCGATACGTCCACACCATGTTCATCCTTTGGCAGTTCGCTCAAAGCAGACAGATTAATATTATGTTGCTGTTTCAATAATTCCACCATTGTGATATTCAGTGAGATTTCTTCATCCCTCGTGCGAATTGTATAACCAGCAATTCCTCCACCTCTTATTATTTCTATTGGAAGAAGCAAAATAGGAGCTAATCGAGGCTGTTCACTTCTTTCTGTTTCGAACCATTTCAAAACTCCGAGAACTAGATATAGATTGTTTGCACCATTTTCCTCCATTGATGTTCTTGAGGTTCTATACACATATTTTAGTGCATTCGTCAAGTCATCCTCTTCTTTGAATGAGTATAATTTGTTGTTAGTCAGTCCTGTCTTTACAAAATTCTCCAGTTTGAAGTATTTTTCTGATGTAAACATGCCATGGACTTCAGACTTTGGATTTTCTTCCAAAGGGAATGGAAACACCTGAAATGACTTACCATCCTGAAGGTAGTCTTCCAGTTTATCAACTGAGAAAGATACCAATGGTATAATTTTTTTGCCCAGTCTCATATTCAAGAGATTATTACGCAGAGAGAAATCAAGGAGTTTTCTCTCCCAAAGCATCATTTTGGTAACTTTAACTTCAGAATTGTCATAAACCGACAAATCGTATCTATTGTATTGCTTTACTTCTTTGGTTGCATGGACATGCGCTTCACCCTCATTTTCTAATATCCAGTCATCACCTTTTTGAACCCTTAGAGGCAAAGGACGGATTCCGTTTATTCTTGCCCGATAAACATCTATGAAACATTCGAAGTTCTGTTCCTCAAATAAATGATTTTTTGCAAGTATTACCGCTTCCTCAAAGTTTATAGGCGAGGAACTAGTCAAACATGTTGATTCAACAACAACAATCTCATTGAGACCATCAGATGAACTTTTCAATAAAAAACTTCCATCATCACTTACCGTCTTGTTATAAGAGTCATTCACAAGCCATGCCCCCACAAAGCAATGTCCTTTTGTAAATACAAGAATGGGGTTGATTCCTATTGACTCCAAACAAGAGGCAAATAATATAGACAAATCAATACATGTAGCAAGTTTCTCAGTGAGCACCTTATCAACAGTACGAATACGTTGACCATACTTTTCAAAGCTTGCTGGTATTGTAGCATAAATAAGGGCTTCATTTCTTAATGCTTCATAAATAGCTGCTACCTGAAGTCTTACTCTGTTTGGATTCTGCGATTGATATTCATCCAAAGCACTAGAACCTGTCCATTGCTCAAGAAATTTAGATGTAACAACGTTTACTTTCGGAAGTAAAGAGCAATTAGGCGTAACAAATGAAGCTAGTAATT
>DAIOSW010000050.1:0-14847 GCA_036752365.1 Prevotella sp. | reverse complement strand
CATCGTTGCCGAAAACATAATAGTTTGACAATCGTTGGGCAAATATTTTTTTATCTGCATGATATCTTCATTGAATCCCATATCAAGCATACGGTCTGCTTCATCTAAAACGAAAAATGAAACGCGACTCATATCAATATTACCTAGGCTTAAATGACTAATTAGTCTACCGGGAGTTGCAATAATAACATCAGCACCTAGTGCGAGACTCTTCTTTTCTTGATCATATCTGTTCCCATCATTTCCACCATACACAGCCACACTGCTTATATCATTAAGATAGTATGCAAATCCCTGCATGGCCTGATCTATCTGCTGGGCAAGTTCGCGAGTAGGGCTCATCACGATACAGTTAATAGCATTTTTCGGAAATCCTCCGTCGTCTAGAAGGCTTAATATTGGTAATAGATAGGCTGCTGTTTTCCCGGTTCCTGTCTGTGCAACACCAATGATGTCATGCCCATCAAGAATCTCGGGTATACATTTTTCCTGTATAGGTGTGCACGTCTCAAAACGCATATCATCTAGTGCGTCGAGTACATTATCGCTTAAATCTAAATTGTAAAAATCCACTTTGTTTTGTTTTATTATTTTGGAGCATGTCTATAACAGAAATATGCAATGAATACAAATACGATATTTGGTATCCAGGCCGCCAGAATAGGGGGCGTGTTGGCATTTATCGCAAAGGTAGCTGAGACGGTTTGGAACATGATATAGGTAAAACTGAGTGCCAGTCCTATTCCTAAATATAGACCCATTCCACCTTTTCGTTTGCGTGATGAAAGTGAAGCTCCAATAGTTGTAAGTATAAATGATGCGAAAGATGAGGCTATTCGTTTATGATATTCAACTTCGTATTGTACTACGTTACTTGAACCTCGGTTTCGCTGTTTTGTTATGTAGTCCTTTAGTTCTGGACTGGTGAATGTTTCCTGTTGTCCTTTAGAAAATACGAGGTCGATAGGTTCCATCACGATCATAGAATCTATTTTTGACCCTCTTGTAATGTGTTCACGCATTCCTTTGAGAGTTCTTATCGTGTAATTGTTGATAGTCCAATGAAATTTAGAATCAGAGATGGTATCATATTGTATCATTGAAGATGTCAGGTGACTGACAAGTTTCTTATTCTCAAATTTATCGAGAGAGAAGTTGTAACCGGTCTTCGTTACGTTGTCATAATGTTCTATATAGGCTATAATACCTTTTCCAACCTGCATTTGAACATTGTCTGCTGATGTGTTCTTCTTATTGTTCTTATATCGGGACTCGAAATCCTGTCTTACCACGTTCCCTTTAGGAATAACATAGGCTCCAAGATAGAATGTGAGTCCGGAAATTAGCGCAGCTGATATCATATAAGGGCGCATCAGTCGGTTAAAACTCATTCCGGTTGATAGCATGGCGATGATTTCTGAGTTACCAGCCAGCTTGGATGTGAAAAATATAACAGCAATAAATACGAATAAAGGGCTAAACAGATTTGAGAAATAAGGAATGAAGTTAAGGTAGTAATCAAAGATAATGGCTTTTAACGGTGCATGGTAAGTACTGAACTTTGACAGATTCTCATTGACGTCAAAGACAATGGAAATCGATATGATAAGCGCAATGGAATAAATATATGTACCGATAAATTTGGCAATAATGTATTTATCAAGTCGCGATATATATCTGAATGGATTGCCGTACTTAAGGAATCTTAATATCTTAATCCATTTTAGCCATTTGCTGTTAAGCATTTTTTTGTAGCCTCTGAGCAACTTATGATGTTTCCTTCTTTTCATTTTTCTTATATCCTTTTACCTAATTGTTCGCAAACAGAAGCTTTCCATTTGACGAAATCCCCTGCTTCGATATGCTTGCGGGCATCCGTTACTAAGCGAAGATAAAATCCGAGATTATGTATGCTTGCTATCTGCATAGCCAACAGTTCTTGTGCCTTAAACAGGTGGTGCAGGTAAGCTTTTGTGTAGATTATATCTGTTTCACAACCATCCGGATCAATAGGTGTGAAGTCCATTTCCCATTTCTTATTACGCATGTTCATGGTCCCATTATAGGTGAAAAGCATTGCGTTACGTCCGTTACGCGTAGGCATGACACAGTCGAACATATCCACACCTCTTTCTATTGCTTCCAATATATTCTGAGGAGTTCCGACACCCATAAGGTAACGCGGACGATCTTTGGGAAGGATCTCGTTCACCACTTCAATCATCTCATACATCACCTCTGTCGGTTCACCGACAGCCAGACCACCGATGGCATTTCCGTCAGCTCCTTTGTCGGCAATAAACTTGGCCGATTCCTGTCTTAAATCTTTATAGGTACATCCCTGAACAATAGGGAAGAGACTCTGTTGATATCCGTATAGTGGTTCTGTTTCATTAAAGTGTTTGATACAACGGTCCAACCAGCGGTGGGTGAGACCCAGGCTCTTCTTTGCGTATTGATAATCACTTTCTCCTGGAGGACATTCATCGAATGCCATCATGATATCGGCTCCGATGATACGTTCGGTATCCATCACATTTTCGGGCGTGAAGAAATGTTTTGATCCGTCAATATGTGAACGAAACTCGCATCCTTCCTCTTTCAGTTTTCTGATGCCCGTAAGCGAAAATACCTGAAAACCACCGCTGTCTGTCAGTATTGGACGTTCCCATCCGTTGAATTTGTGCAGTCCTCCACAAGCTTGCAGTACCTCTAGTCCGGGGCGAAGGTATAGATGGTAAGTATTACCAAGTATTATCTGAGCGTTTACTTGATCGCGTAACTCGCTGAAGTGTAGGCCCTTGACACTACCACATGTCCCTACAGGCATAAAAATCGGAGTTTTTATCTGTCCGTGATCTGTCGTAATAAGCCCTGTGCGTGCGTCGCTGGCATTATCTGTATGTTGAAGCTCAAACCTCATTATTTATCTTTTTTATCATCCTCATCTTCCACAGACAAAATGACAGGATTTTCAACCATTTCGTTTGTTAAAGCGATGTCAAATACTTCTTTTATGTTCTCCACATAGTGGAAAGTCAATCCTTCCAGATAAATGTCAGGTATTTCCTCAATGTTCTTTTTGTTCTCACTGCACATAATAATGTCAGTTATACCTGCACGTTTGGCGGCAAGAATCTTCTCTTTAATACCTCCTACAGGCAAAACCTTTCCACGTAAGGTGATTTCGCCAGTCATTGCTGTGTTGTTTTTCACCTTGCGTTGAGTCAGAGCTGAAGCAAGACTTGTGGCTATCGTGATACCCGCTGATGGTCCATCTTTTGGCACAGCCCCTTCTGGTACGTGGATATGAATATTCCAATGGTCGAATATACGATAGTCAATATTGAGCATTGATGCATGTGACTTGACATATTCGAGTGCCAATACCGCTGATTCTTTCATTACATCACCCAAATTGCCGGTTAATGTAAGTTTTGACCCCCTGCCTTTACTTAAACTTGTTTCAATAAAGAGGATTTCTCCGCCTACGCTTGTCCATGCGAGACCTGTAACTACTCCGGCATAACTGTTGCCTTGATAGATATCTCTGGTGAACGGAGGCTTGCCTAGCAAGTCTTCTATCTTGTCCGGCGTTATCTTGTCGTAGGGAGTAACACTATTCTTGGCTTTATATAAAGCAATCTTTCTAAATGACTTGTTTATCTGCTTTTCGAGTTGACGCACTCCGCTTTCACGAGTATACTGTTCAATGATTTTTTCAATGGCCTGTTTTGTAAAGCTCAATTTCTTATCACTGTCAAGTCCGTTATTCTCTTTCTCTTTTGGGATGAGATGACGTTTGGCTATCTCAATCTTTTCTTCTGTAATATATCCACTTACTTCGATAATCTCCATACGGTCAAGCAATGGACGAGGTATCGTGTTAAGATCGTTGGCTGTTGCGATGAACATAACCTTTGACAAGTCGAAGTCTACATCGAGATAGTTATCATGGAAAGCACTGTTCTGTTCCGGATCCAATACTTCGAGGAGGGCCGATGACGGATCACCGTTAACGGTCTGTTGGCTCACTTTGTCAATCTCGTCAAGTATGAACACGGGATTTGATGAACCGGCTTTCTGAATACTTTTAATGATACGTCCGGGCATAGCTCCAATATACGTACGACGATGACCGCGAATTTCCGCTTCATCGTGTAGTCCTCCAAGTGATACTCTGACATATTTACGCTTCATAGCACTAGCGATACTCTTTCCCAAACTCGTCTTTCCAACTCCCGGAGGGCCATAAAGACAAATGATAGGGCTCTTCAGATTGTTACGTAGACTGAGGACAGCCATGTATTCTAAGATACGTTCCTTAACCTTCTCCATGCCGTAATGGTCGCTGTTAAGCACCTTCTCAGCTTTGTTCAGGTCAAGGTCATCATGTGTGCATATATTCCATGGCAAAGAAACCATCGTCTGCAGATAGGTAAGCTGCACACTAAATTCTGGACCTTGAGGGTTTAATATGTCAAGTTTTTCAAGTTCTTTGTAGAAAACCTTGGCTACCTCTTCGCTCCATTTCATCTTTCCTGCCTTATCCCTCAAGTCTGAAACTTCGGGTGAGCCTTCTCCGCTCCCCAGTTCTTCTTTGATATTTTTGAGCTGCTGTTGCAGAAAATAATCCCGTTGCTGTCTGTCAATATCTTCACGTGTCTTTGTCTTAATGTTCTGCTTGATATGCATGAGCTGCATGTCACGATTGAGTATCTTCAGCAGCTTATATGAACGCTCTTTGATATTGTTTTCTTCGAGTAACATCATCTTGTCGTTAATGCTGAAAGGCATATTTGAACAGATGAAACTCAACGATAATACAGTGTTATCAATATTCTTGATTGCAAATTCTGCTTCTGGCGGCATCTCATCATTCAAGTGAATGTATTTTGTCGTCATGCTCTTGCAGTCTTCAATGATTGTATTGAACTCAATATCGCCTTTGCTGGGCATTATTTCCTCATTGCGCTCCACTACACCTTCCAGGAAGGGGGTGGATTTATTTATTTTGATCAGCTCACATCTAGACAAGCCTTGTACGATCGCCGTGTACTGTTTGTTGGCGATACTCAATAACTTTACTATCTTTGCAAAACATCCATAGGCGTAGAGGTCTTTTTGTTTTGGTTTCTCTACATCCGAATCACGCTGACATATGACAGCTATAATCAAGTCTTTTTCTTCTGCCTTCTTGATTAAACTGAGACTGGATTTACGTCCTATTGTTATAGGGGTAACAACACCCGGAAAGAGAACAAGATTCCTTACCGGTAGTATTGGAACTGAAGCGGGAATATCGAATTTGAAGAGCTGGTTAATATCTCCATCAAAATCGGTAATCATTGAAAATCCTTTATTATTTTGTTCGTTGTCCATATTTTTAAATATATTGACTGCAAAGGTACTAATTTCTATTCAATTAAAAGAAGAAGTCTATTTATTTCTATAGTTTATTATACGTTTTTAGGATACGTATCCCCTTGTTTTTTTCTATATAAACTATATTTGATAAAAACCTTTTGCTTTTTTAATTTATTTGGATTATCTTTGCCGTGCGTAAAAGGTTATGTCGAATATTTATTTTAAATTTAAACAATTTACGGTCTATCAGGATCGATGTGCGATGAAAGTCGGGACGGATGGTACTCTCCTTGGTGCTTGGACAGATGTCACAAAAAGTCGTACCATTCTAGATATCGGTACTGGTACCGGGTTGATAGCTCTCATGTTGGCTCAGCGTTCTTTGACTACGCAGATTACTGCCATTGATATAGATATAGATTCTGTTATGCAGGCAGAGTCGAACGTGGCTTTATCCCCATGGTGCGATCGTGTAAAGGTTTTCTGCTCTAGTTTGCAAGATTTTAATGGTAGTGGATATGATACAATTGTCAGTAATCCTCCATATTTTGTGAACTCTCTCAAGTGTCCTAACGGACATCGTACTCTGGCACGTCATACTGCGTCTCTCTCCTATAAAGATTTGTTTGACGGAGTGACAAGAATGCTCAGTGATGATGGGGAGTTTTCTGTGATCATACCATTCGACTGTCGCGACCAGATGAATTCTGAGGCTGCGCTGGCCGGTATGTTTTTAAGTCGGTCGTTTGCTGTACGTAGCGTTCCTTCAAAGAATGCCCGTAGATATCTTCTTTCTTATAAGAGGCATCAGTGTGAACATATTGATGAGGCGGATGTTTGTATTGAAGATGGTTTCCACAATAGGTCAGAGTGGTATCAAAAGTTGACGGAGAATTTTTATTTATGATTTCTTAATTAGTTTTCTGAGAAGTACTTTATTGACAATCTGGATTCTGTGACTAGTCTTTGCGATATCTTCTCGTACACTGTTTATGTCATTAAAAAAGTCAGCAAATGCATTCAGAAAAGGATTAACGTCCTCACGATCATTTTTTATCTCATGTGATTTTGGGTTTACAATAATCTTTATCCCTTTACTCTTCATTTCTACCTCAATATCTGCGCTTGTCATGATTGGATCACCGTCATAATGAATGACACCAGGTTCGGTGCGATGGATATGAATCTTTTTACTCTTGAAGGTTTTTATTTTGCTGTTTTTGTCCAGTGTTTTGTTAAAAAGCTGAAGACTGATTTGTGGCGCTTCCATGACACTAAACGGCTCCATAATGATGACATCCATAAGGCCGTCGCTCATAGAGGCTTGTGGCGCTATAAATGCGTTATTCCCATATTGCGAAGCATTGGCACATGAAATCAGAAACGCTTTATATTTCATCGTACCCGTTTCGTCTTCCACTTCGTATGTTTCAGGTTTATACTTTAATCCCTCTTTTAATACATTCTCAATATATGTAGTAGGTCCTCGTTTGCTACTAGAGGCAAACTTTAAACTTACGAAAGCATCAAAGCCCATACCACAAGTACAAAAGAAGGGTAATCCGTTAATAATACCATAATCTAAATCATGAATCTCACATTTATTAATAATGTCTATGGACTTTTCAATATCAAGAGGTATCATCAAATGTCTCGCCAGTCCATTACCGGATCCACATGGAATAATACCCAGAGCAGTGTTCGTATGTACTAATGACCTTGCTACTTCGTTGACTGTACCATCACCACCAACAGCAACTACAATGTCGATACCCGATTTGACGGCTTCTTGTGCAAGTATGGCGGCATGACCAGCATATTCTGTGTAATTGATGGTATAATTAAACAGGCTCTTATTCAGAGTCTTATCAATTAATTCTGGAATTGTATTTTTGTTTTGTGTTCCAGAAATTGGGTTCATAATAAAAGTAATATTATTCATTTTATCCATACGGATGCAAATGTAGTCAAATTAATTATAATTGTCTATATTCATGCATCAAAAATATCTCTAAAAAAATATTTTTTTTGAAAATATGATAATTAATAATAGTTTTTTTGTACCTTTGCAGCCTGTTTAATAAAAGTAGTTTATACTACACCTTTAATATGGGATTATTACAAGAAAGATACGAAAAATACGATGAGCCTCAAAAATTTATGGCGAAAGGCGTATACCCTTATTTTCGTGAGATAGAAAGTAAGCAATGTACAGAAGTTGAAATGGATGGAAAAAAGGTCCTCATGTTTGGCTCTAATGCCTACACAGGACTCCCTAACGATCAGCGAGTTATTGATGCAGCAAAACGTGCCCTTGACCAGTATGGTACTGGTTGTGCCGGCAGTCGTTTTCTGAATGGAACACTTGATCTTCACGTTAAACTGGAAAAGGAACTTGCAGAATTCGTAGGTAAAGAAGAGACTCTTTGTTTCTCTACCGGTTTCTCTGTTAATTCTGGTGTGTTATCTGTGATTACTGGTCGCGAGGACTATATTATTTGTGATGATCGTGATCATGCAAGTATTGTTGATGGACGCCGTCTTTCATTCTCTACATGTCTTAAGTATAAGCATAATGACATGGAAGACCTTGAGAAACAACTTCAGAAGTGCAGACCGGATGCTATTAAACTGATCGTCGTTGATGGCGTGTTCTCTATGGAAGGCGACTTGGCTAATCTACCAGAAATTGTACGTCTTAAACATAAATATAATGCTTCTATCATGGTTGATGAAGCTCATGGTCTGGGTGTTTTCGGAAGAGAAGGAAGAGGTGTTTGTGATCATTTCGGTATTACCGATGAGGTAGATCTCATTATGGGAACATTCAGTAAGTCTCTTGCTAGTATTGGTGGATTCATTGCAGCTGACAAATCTGTAATCAATTGGTTACGTCATAACTGCCGTACCTATATATTCAGTGCATCCAATACTCCTGCAGCTACTGCTGCTGCAATGGAGGCTCTTCATATCATCCGTACAGAGCCTGAAAGATTAAAGCATTTGTGGGATGTTACAAACTATGCCTTGAAACGTTTCCGTGAGGAAGGTTTTGAAATCGGAGCTACAGAGAGTCCTATTATTCCTCTTTATGTTCGAGATATAGATAAAACCTTTGTCGTAACAAAAATGGCTTTTGATGCAGGAGTATTTATTAATCCTGTTATCCCACCAGCATGTGCACCTCAGGACACATTAGTGCGTTTTGCATTGATGGCAACTCATACAGAAGAGCAAGTTGAGAGAGGTGTACAGGTCTTAACAAAGATTTTTGTTGAACAAGGCATAATTAAATAGGAAAAAATTTGCAGGGTTCGAATTTATTTCGTATCTTTGCACTCGCTTTTCGGGAATGAAAAGCCAGCGGGGCGTAGCGCAGCCCGGTAGCGCTCCTGGTTTGGGACCAGGCGGCCGCAGGTTCGAATCCTGTCGCCCCGACAAAAGAGTTTGACAATTAAGTCAAACTCTTTTTTGTGCCTAATTATTTTCTTCTCTGTATCCCAGTCTTTTATATGATAAACTGAATTATTGTAGTTTTGAATCTTCAGACAAATCCTTAGTACAGATCTCATTGAGTTTGCATTGATCGCAGTGCGGATTTCTCGATGTACATACATAACGTCCATGAAGCAGAAGCCAGTGATGGGCAAGTGCTAACTTATCTTTCGGCAGGTTCTTCTCCAGTTCTTGTTCTACACTGTATGGAGTTTTACATCTTTTAGATACCAGTCCTATCCTGTGACTAACTCTGAATACATGCGTGTCTACCGGCATTACGGATTTGCCATACGCAACGGCCTGTATTACATTTGCAGTTTTTCTGCCTACACCGGGCAGCTTAATGAGATCGTCGAGATTGTCAGGAACATCTCCTCCGAATCTCTCTACGATCATTTTTGCCATTGCAGAAAGGTGTTTTGCCTTGCTGTTAGGGTAGGATACACTTCTAATATAATCAAAGATCTCATCTTCCTCTGCTTCGGCCATCTTTTCCACATTGGGAAATGCCTTAAACAAATCGGGTGTGACCATGTTTATTCTTTTATCCGTGCATTGAGCGCTTAAGATAACGGCAACAAGTAGTTGGAAAGTGCTGGAGAATTCCAGTTCTGTTGTTACATAAGGCATCTCTTTGGAGAATATTTCTACGACTTTGTTGTATCTTTCTTTCTTTGTCATCATGCTATTTTTATTGCGGCGAAGATACTAAAAAAAATGATTTAAAGAAAATTATTTCTTCTAAATAGTATTCCTTATACAAATTATGTCTATCTTTACAAAAAAAAAAAGAATTATGCAAGCAAAAAGAATTATCAATTTTCTAGAAGAGATCTCCGTAAACAACAATCGTGAGTGGTTTATGGAGCATAAAGATGAATATGATATAATTCGTAAAGACTTTGAAGAAGGAATATCAATGGCGATCAACCGTTTAGCAACATTTGATTCATCAATATCTCATATTACCGTGAAAGATGCAACATATCGGTTTTATCGCGATATTCGTTTTTCTCCCGATAAATCTCCTTATAAACGTCACCTTGGTGCGTACATTGCTGCTCATGGTAAGAAGTCTCTTCATGGAGGCTATTATTTGCATATTGAACATGGTCATTGTATGATAGCATTTGGAAATTACTATTTACCAACTAAGATATTAAATGCTGTTCGTAATACAATCATTACACGTATAGAGGAGTTCCGTCCTTTAGTAGACAATGCCAATTTTCATCAATACTTTCCTGAAGGCTTTGGAAATGAGAAGCTGAAATCATGTCCTGTTGGTTTTCCTAAGGATTTCCCATATATGGACTATCTACGTGCAAAGGATTATTGCTGTTGGCATTATGTGGACGATAATTTCTTCGATGGTGACGGCTGGTTGGATGAATTTGAGATGGTATGTCGTACTGCAAAGCCCTTGATGGATTTTGCTAATGAGATTATTGATGATTATGAATAATCAACTGATCAATGATGATGACTTCTCAAATGAACGTTGACGGTTTCACAAAAAATACCATCCTCTCGTTTCCCTAAACTTTCATTTAAATCATGAAATATAACAGGGGTAAAGAGAGGATGGTCATATCTAATATATTTTTTTCTTTATTTCTTCAATTCGTTCCATTTAGGAGGATTGACGTTTAACAGATTCTTAACAAAGAAATCATAACGTTTATGCTCTCCAAATTGCTCTCCCATTGTGTGGTGAACGCCGGGCAGTACAACAAGCTCAAAGTCTTTTCCCGCTTTCTCAAGTGCGTTAACAACCTGATAGGTTGATGAAGGATCAACATTGTCATCCAACTCTCCTACGACAAGCATCAGTGGACGCTCCAGCTTGTGGGCATTGACCACATTACTGCATTCAGCATAAGTGCTGTCAATAGGATAACCCATCCATTGCTCATTCCACCAGATCTTATCCATCCTATTGTCCTGACAACCACAGCTTGAGTAGGCTGCCTTATAGAAGTCTCCATGTAACAATACGGCTGTAGTACTTTCCTGACCACCGGCTGATGCTCCGAAGATACCTACATTATCCGCATCCATATATGGATATTTTTCAGCAGCTGCTTTTATCCATAACTCACGGTCAGGGAATCCTGCATCTTTCAGGTTCTTATAACAGAGCTCTTCAAACTTCTTACCACGCCAGCTAGTACCCATTCCGTCGAGTTGAACTACAATGAAACCGAGTTCTGAGAGAGAAGTCATATTCCAATTGTAAGAGATAAAGTCCTTTGGTGTATAAGCATCGCCGGGACCGGCATAGATGTATTCAATAACCGGATATTTCTTGTTAGGGTCAAAATTTGTAGGTCTCTGGATGATACCCCAGATGTCTGTTTTACCGTCACGACCTTTAGCTTTGAATACTTCAGGAGCATGCCATCCGTTTGCTGTCAGTTTGCTTACATCCGCTGACTCTAGAACCTTGATCAGGTGTCCGTCTATCGCACTTCTCAGTTCTGTAACAGGAGCCATGTCTACCTTAGAGTATTTATCAGTCAGGTATTTCATGTCATTACTGAATACCACCTTGTGATTACCTTCGGCAGGGGTCAGGCATATCAGATTCTTCCCGTCAATGCCTATTCTGTAATAATGTATGAGATATGGGTCTTCATTCTTGTTAACACCGCATGCACTGAAGAATATCACATTGTTTTTCTCATCCACCTTTTGTATTTCTCTTACACACCAGTCACCACGTGTAATCTGTCGTATGACTTTTGACTTTTGTGTGTCATATAAATAGAGGTGGTTCCAGTTGTCACGTTCACTCATCCAGATGAGTTTACTGCCGTCTTGGAAGTTATATCTGAAGTGTCGGCTGTAGTTGACGAATGTCTTTGCTGTTTCTTCTACGATCGTGCGTACCATTCCTGTCTTTGCCGACATGGCAAGTACTCTATATACTTTATGTCCGCGTTCATTATATTCGAAAGTTACTTCACGACTGTCAGGAGTCCATTCGAAAGAATTGAGATCATATTGATGATTGAATAGTTCGGTGCTTGCAACAATCTCTTTCCCAGTCTTCGTATCAAAAATACAGGGAACTCTGAAGGGTAGTTCATCTCCCGGTTTGGCATATTCCTGTTTGTGAAGTATCGGTTGAAGCTGGTCGGATGGTGAGGACTCAACATAATAGACATATCTTTTCTCAACAGGACGTCTTTTGCAGGTCATTATGTATCTGCTGTCGGGCGACCATTCTATTCTGGCTGAATAGTAGTTGCCGATTGTTCCGTCAGTGCTTAGTATCTGTTTTTCCGAGTAGGGTTTACCTACTTGATGAAGAACTACGTTCTCTCCTTCGATATAAGCTTCCATCTTTCCGTCAGGTGATTTTACAGGAAAAGATTCTTTTTCCTCGTCCACTTCCATCCAGTGGTGTTGTTTCTGCCGACCAAAATATGGTCTGTTTTCTTGTTTCTGTTCTTTTATGCCGAGGTAGTCGTTCAATTCTTGCTTTGATGCAAAAGATTTCTTTTCGCCATTTTCTGCATTAACAGCGATGAACTTATCACCTGTGGCTGTATGAATCGTATAGCTGAATACGTTGGTCGTGTCTTTCCAATGTATATCGGAAGGTGAATTATAAACATTCAGACTGCTAAATTTGTCTGAAAGCGAATAGGCTCGCTTGTAGTCGGATAATGTTCCTTGTGCACCGGCATATAAAGTCTGCATCAGTGCTGCTGTGAATAGTAGTTTTTTTGTTAGTTTCATAATTATATAAATAGTTATGGTGCAAAATTACTGATAAATTACGACATGTAGGCATAAAAAAATAACTCTGTACGATATTTGTATGAATTTGGATAATAAATTCGATTAGAAAGTGAAGTGGATCGATTGGTTAGAAAACAAAAAAGAGGGAATGAAATTCCCTCTTTTTGTACGCCCTCAGGGGCTCGAACCCTGGACCCTCTGATTAAGAGTCAGATGCTCTACCAACTGAGCTAAGAGCGCATCTTTTATTTGCTATAGGAGTGATTTCCTTTTTGCGAGTGCAAAGGTATATACTTTCGTTGAAATAGCCAAATTTTTATGGCTTTTTTTCTAAAAAAATATATTTGTTCCTTTATATTAGTTCAAAAACACCTGTAGGCTTGGTGCGTGGAAGCACATCTAACAAGAAGTCAACACCAGCGATGATTCCACTATTTCTCAAAATGGATTCCACTGTCTTTCTTGCCAGTTCAGGATGATTATTCTCGTTACTGAGATGACACAACCATACATGCTGCAACTTCTCTGTTGCATTTTCAACGAGTGCCTGAGCTGCATCGTTATTGCTAAGATGCCCACCTTCGCCGGAGATACGGTCTTTTAGATATTTAGAGTAATGACCGTCATGTAGCATGCTAAGATCATGGTTAGCTTCAATTACCAAATAGTTTGCCTCCTTAATATATGACTTCATTTCTTCAGTCACATAACCGGCATCTGTCATCAGACAAAATGAGATGCCTTCGCAAGTAACCATATAACCTACATTATCTGAACTGTCATGAGGAACCTCAAAAGGTGTTATCTCAAAATCTCCCAAAGTAATCGTTTCACCTTTTTCGAGACATTTGGTATTTTCTTTTTTTGGTTTGTCACTTACACTATAGTTGCGCAATATTCCATTATGCACAAGTTGGGTGGTATATATAGGTACATTGTATTTATTACTGAAATTGCCAACCGAATTTATATGGTCAGCATGGTCATGTGTTATTAGCACTCTTTTTACCATTTCTAATGACAGATGGTTGTCATGGAAATAATTTTTCAATTTTCGTAAACCTACTCCTGTATCAATCAGCATACCATCCTTTTCTGTGTAGAGGAAGTAACAATTACCATCACTTCCACTACCAAAGGATATGAATTTTAACATTTTAAATTGTTTTATTTCGTGCAAAGATAGTGCAAACTAAGCAAAGAACAAAAGAATTTTAATATTTTTTTGTTTCTAGGTTTAGCCAATCTCTGTTTTTTAACAAAGTTAGTACTAACAAAGCAGAGAACAAAAGAAATAGATATAATGAGAAGAAAAAAACGATAAATAATCCCTGATATGAACAAAAAATTAGTAACTTTGTTCCCTCATAGAGAATAATATAACCAAATGAATGAGAGATTTCATATAATCATACCTAGGAGTAACGGCTTATTTGAAGATAAACTAGCTGAACTTTTTGTGAAATGCCGTGACTATATAAATGAAGAAGAAACAGAGAATCGGGGTGTCGTAATGGCTAGGATTTTCTTAAGTGATCCTATAAATCAGTATTTCCCATTATTAATAGGTACTGATCTATATCGACTTTTAGCCCCTAAAGTGTCTGTCGTAGGGCAGACTCCACTTGATTGTTCAAAAGTCTCTGTTTTAATCTATACGTCTAAATATGCCTCACGGTATGTTTTTAATAGCTATCGTTTAACTACCGGAGAGTCTGAATGTTGTGATGCTTATCAGCAGACTATGATCCTGTTTAATAAATACATTGAGTCTATAGAAGGGACAGGTATGACACTTGAACGCAACTGTATACGTACATGGATTTATGTCAGGGATATAGATATCAATTACTCTGGAGTAGTAAATGCGCGTAATGACGTTTTCAAAGAACATCAGTTGACTGCCGGTACTCACTTTATAGCCAGTACCGGAATTGGAGGAGAGTCAACACTTCCCAATTCTCTTATTTCTATTGATTTCCTTAGCGTAAAGGATATAGATGAAGATGATGTCCAGTATCTTAAAGCAATAGATTTTCTCAATCCTACACATGAATATGGTGTAGCTTTTGAAAGAGGAACACGACTTAAGTTAGAGGACACAGATATATGTTATATATCAGGAACAGCAAGCATCGACAATAATGGACATATTCTTCATTGTGGAAATGTCCTCAAACAGGCAGAGAGGTTATTGCTTAATATTCAGGCTCTTTTAAAGGATGGAGAATC
>DAIOSW010000049.1:0-14978 GCA_036752365.1 Prevotella sp. | reverse complement strand
GGCATTCTGGGATACGACAAACCTTATCTGTCTTTCGGATGCGATCTACTGAATACACCTGCAAACAACACTTATGCCGTAAACTATCTTAACGGAATCTATCAGTACGTGAAATATAATTATGTTTTGCAGTTTGATGGTGAGAAGACAAAAGCAATCTATTCACTTGATGACCTCCTGATGAAACATAATCTGGTAGGGAAAGTACCACAGCAACAGCAGATGGAAAAAGAGGTTAAAGCCATTATTCAGCAATACATGACCCGAATGAATAATAACCGCCTGATTCCACAACAGTAATCAGGCATTATAAGGTTTTACAAGATATGCCGGAATAAATAGTCGAAGCGTTGAAACGATGTTTCTGTAAGAGGATCTGATGCCTTTTCTATCCAATAAAGAGGCAAGTCTCTGTACATCGCAGCCACAAGTGAGAACGTGCTTGGAGCCCCAATAAGATAATCACACTTTGACAACAGACACAAATCCTCTCCGGGATTACCATCAGGAAATGATACGCAGTCTTCACCGAGGGCTTTTATAAAACTATCCTTATCAAGACTTTGATCATTTCCGCAAATAAACACAGCAACCTTTTCTTGACGATGATTCTCAATAAAGTTGCGTATGATTGAGATATACTGCTGGTCACTATATAGATATTTTCCACCTTGCCATCTGGCATAGTCACCACGACGTATATGAACGCCCAGCTTGATGATATCAGGATGACTGTATTTATCCAGTTTACGATCTATCTTCTCACTGATTGCCTGATCAAATCGGAACAAATCTTTTATCTCATCTTTGTATTTGATAAAAAGTTCCGGGAAACGAACATACCATCCTTCAGCAACAATCATCTTGCTGTTTAGCATCTTTCTCTCATTCTCAGAATAGTCAGCCCCGTCATCATTAAATTTGACAACAGGTATGAGTCCCCATTTACTGGCATATTTTGCAAACGCATAAACAGCAAAAAGATGATAACGCGTATGGCATATCTTAAAATACTTATATTTGTAAGCGAACCTCATCGAGACGGTAAGGCGCTTATGCTCCCGTCCCCAGGCATAAAGATGTCCATATTGCAGAATGTTATTGCACATTCTGCCTTTGTCCCGTACAAATATCATAGTGGCCCAAGATAAACCCGTCCTGTCTCGGGATCATAACGACGATTAAACTCTTCATGCGTTCTCTTCCATCGGTTGTGACTCCAAAGCCAATATTTTGGATCACGCTGTATGGTCTTCTCCAACTCACGGAAGTAAATCTCCGTCAGTTCGAAATCCTTGTATTTCTTAGGCTCACGTGTAATTAGTTTAAACTCACACTCGTAATATCCGCGGCGTACACATTTCACATCCATATAGAAAACTGCATGATTAGCAGACTTTGCGATACGTTCTGTGCCTGTCAGCACAGGTGTGTCATGATGCAGAAAGTTCGTCCAGTAATGGATGTTATTCCAGTATGGAACCTGATCCGAGATATAACCGACAACTACCTGTTTTCCTTTCTTTTTGAATTCTACGATACGTCTCAAAGTCTCAGCCATAGGAATACAGACAGCTCCCATTCTCTCACGTAAACGAAGGAACAGCCGGTCAAAATCTTTATTCTCCAGAGGGTGATATATTTGTCCGCATTGCGCATCTTTCGTTACGTAAAGCGGTAATGAGGTTATCCATTCCCAGTTGCAGTAATGGCCCAGATAGATGGCACACGACTGTCCGTCTGCTATAATCTCATTCACCGTCTCAGTGCCTTTGAACACCATACGTCTCTGTAGATTCTTTTTACTCATAGTCAGCAACTTCATTGACTCAACAATATAGTCGCATAAAAATAAATAAAATCCTTTTTCTATCTTGATAATATCCGACTCTTTCTTTTCCGGGAAGGAATCCATCAGGTTCTTCCTGACAAGTCTTTTACGGTATCTGAACACATAATAAGCCAATACGAAAAGTATATCCGACAAGACATACAATACGCTCAGCGGAAGTAATGATAATAAATACCAAACAAATAATACTATGTAAAATAAGAGCTTCATTTTCTATTCTTTAAATCCTTTCCTGCTGTTTGCAATACGGCCTTACCCAGATCTTCTCGGTGCTGGTTACGCGAAGGTACACTCACAATAGCTTTCTTACTGTTCAGATCATATACCGTAAAACCAGTACTGTCCACTGTCGATATACCATCGCTATAAGTATGGACAGCAAACGGATAAACGTAATTACTACTCATCACATCGCGGCTGAACGTAAACTCATGATGTTTAATTCCGAGTTGTCCCAGAAGTGTTGCTGGCAGGTCAGTCTGATTACAAATCTGATTGACACGACGTGCCTTTCTGATTGCCCCACCGGTCCATATCATTGGTATATGGTTGCGCAGCTGATTAGTTTCCTCTATATTTTCAAACTTGATTCCATGATCCGGCAGGAATATCACGAGCATGTTTTTCCATTGTGGTGATTTCTTGATCCGGTTGATAAAATGTCCGATACAATCATCCAGATAGGCAAAAGCATTTAGACGCTCATCACTGAAGCGATGAATTGGAACGACCCAGGGTTCATGGCTGCTAAGTGTAAGAAAGGTGGTAAGCCATGGTGTATTCTTACGATGAATGATATTATGATACAAGGTCTCAAACGTGATCTCATCCCGTACACCCCATTTTGAGGTTTTTTGTTCGGCTGCCGTATAATTCTCCTTACTGAAAATATGTTGATATCCGGTGCTCAGCAGATAACTTCTCATATTTGTAAAATCAATATCTCCGCCATAGAGGAAATCTGTAACATATCCCTCTTTTGTCAGACTGCGTGCAATAGAAGGAAGAGTACGGCTCTTCGACGGAATCTTCATCACCGATATGGTGGGAAATGAGGGGTATCCGCTCAAAATGCTGACAGTGCCACGGTCAGTACGGTAGCTGTTGCCATAACAGTTGGTGAAGTAGACACCTTCATTTGCGATTCTGTTCAGGTTTGGCATCGCTTCCGGATGATTACCAAGTTCAGTAAACTCACCTCCGCAGCCCTCCATAATCACGATCAGGATATTTGGACGACTGGTATTCAATAACGTATCAACATCTATGCTCTCGGTGTTATATAATCCTTTCATGATAGAAGCGCGCTCCTTCTCATCCAGCAGCTTGTATTCACAGTTATCACCTGCAGTCCTTTCAAACGAAGACATGAAACTGAACACAGGATTGACGGCAGAATGATTCAGAAACTGATTTGAAGAGTAGTACACCTGACCTATATTTGTAGTCGACTCGCTCGTACCACCACGTATACCGATGATCATCGGACCCACCAGTAATAAGGCTGCAATACTCCCATATACACTAGTCTTCCTTTCTACCTGATCCAGAGACTTTGGCGTTAATCTAACAAGAACCTTATAATATAAGAATCCAACCAAGCCCGCAATCATCACCCTGACAAGGACGTACCAGATAGAGACACTGGCAAAGGCATCACCTGTCGTATCAATATATTGGAAGACAGAAGAGTCGAGTTTGAACCCCCAGAACTCATACAGACTCGTGTCAACGATAAAGATTATAGCGAAAGCCGCAGCAATGACTCCATAGTATGACTTCAGCACATATCTGATCTCACGCCAGCGGTTCCACCATAATGATATAACCACAGAAAGGAACGGGAGAATAAAGAAATATAAGGAAGTCGAGAGGTCGAGAGTCAGTCCATGTCCCATCACACCAAACACATCACCGGCACTGAAATCATGCCCGGAGTGATTATAATACATGAAAAAAGGCTTAGCGATAATAAATATCACCACTAAGCATATATATAACCTGATAAGATAGAATATCCTTTTCATACATGAAATAAAGATCAAGGCTATCAGCCTAAGAATAATCCGGTTAAAGCGACTGCATATCGTTCAGTTTCTTGTAATATCCATCCATCTTCAGAAGCTCATCATGGGTACCACGCTCCACGATCTGCCCCTCATGGAGGACACAGATCTCGTCAGCGTTCTTGATCGTTGACAAGCGGTGTGCAATAGCCACCGTGGTACGCGTCTTCATAAGCCGTTCCAGAGCATCCTGCACCAGTCTTTCACTCTCGGTATCGAGTGCGGATGTTGCTTCATCGAGAATCAAGATCGGAGGATTCTTCAGTATGGCACGGGCGATACTGATACGCTGACGCTGACCACCTGACAGACGGCCTCCACGGTCGCCGATGTTTGTATCATAACCCTCTTCCGATGCCATGATAAAGTCATGTGCATTAGCTATCTTCGCAGCCTCTATCACCTGTTCCATCGTCGCGTTCTCTACTCCGAACGATATATTATTGAAGAATGTATCATTAAACAGAATCGCCTCCTGATTGACATTACCGATAAACGAGCGCAGGTTCTGTGAATGCATCTCTTTTACATTTACTCCGTCAATGAGCACTTCACCTTCCTGAACATCGTAGTAACGGGGAATGAGGTCAACAAGGGTTGATTTTCCACTTCCGCTCTGACCGACAATAGCAATCGTCTTCCCCTTTTCGATGGTGAGATTGATATCCTTGAGCACCCATTTCTCATCATATTTGAATGAGACATGGCTAAACTCTATCTTATGACTGAATTCGCTTAGTTTCTTAGGCTGTTCAGGTTCTTTAATAGTATTCTCCGCCATCAGTATCTTGTCTACACGCTCCATTGACGCAAGACCTTTGGGGATGTTATAGCTGGCACGACTGAAATCCTTCAGCGGGTTGATGATACTATAGAGCATCACCAGATAATAGACGAAAGTCGGACCGGAGAGTGTGGAATTGTTTAACACCAGAATCCCACCAAACCAAAGGACGATAACAATAAGTATCGTTCCAAGGAATTCACTCATCGGGTGAGCCAACTGTTGGCGGGTATTTACGCGACCGATATCATTGCGGTAGGAACTGTTCACCTTGTCAAACCTTACATTCATCTTTTTCTCGGCACAGAAAGCCTTGATGATTCTCAATCCGCCAATGGTTTCTTCTACCTGACTCATCGTATCGCTCCACAAAGCCTGCGCCTTCAGGGAGTTCTGTTTCAGTCTTTTTCCCACGAATCCCATAAACCATCCCATCACCGGTAACACGATAATCGTAAAGAGGGTAAGTTGCCAACTGATGATCAGCAATGTGGAGAAGTATGCAACTATAAGAATTGGATTCTTAAACAGCATATCGAGACTGCTCATGATAGAGTTTTCTATCTCCTGCACATCACCACTCATACGGGCAATGATATCACCCTTCCGCTCCTCTGAGAAGAAACCCAGTGGCAGAGATGTAATCTTCTGATACAATTTGTTGCGTATGTCACGCACCACACCTGTTCTTATCGGGATGATCGTAGCCGAAGAGAGAAAATATGCGCCAGTCTTCAGGAATGTCATAAACGCAAGAAACAAGCCGATGACAAGGAGTGTTGTGGTAGGACCTAAATCACCGATAAGTGCTCTGATATAATAATTTGCATTGTTGCTTACAATCTCTTTGATGTTATCAACACCACCATTCCAGCTCCACTCCATCAGTCGGTAAACCTTGTTTGAGGCATCCATTTTAAACAGGATCTGTAAGATAGGAATTATTGCGGCAAAAGAGAATATATTCAGTATCGCCGAGAGGATATTGAATATGATAGTAAGTATTAGATACTTCTTGTATGGCGGGACAAATCTCCGCAGGACTTGTATAAACTCTTTCATCTAACAGTTGATATCACTTAATATTTGATTCAGCCTGCAAAGGTAATGTAAACCTATCGGAAATGCAAAAAAAATGAGTTTTATTTTGATTTTCAACACATTTGCAGTAACTTCGCAGCCCCAAACAATAACAATTGATGAAGAAACTCTTTATAGAAACCTATGGCTGCCAGATGAACGTGGCAGATAGTGAAGTGGTAGCATCGGTGATGAAAATGGCCGACTACGACATGTGCGATCAAATTGATGAGGCTGACGCTGTATTTCTTAACACCTGCTCTGTGCGTGAGAATGCCGAACAGAAGATTTATAACCGCCTTGAAGCTCTGCACGCCATGCAACGCAAAGGGCGTAATCTCATTATCGGAGTTCTCGGCTGTATGGCTGAGCGTGTAAAGGACGACCTCATCCAGAATCATCATGTTGATCTCGTGGCAGGACCCGATGCTTACCTTACCTTGCCCGACCTTATCGCACAGGCCGAAACAGGTTCTAAAGCGATGAATATCGAACTCTCCACCACCGAGACTTACCGTGACATTGTGCCCGAACGTATCTGTGGTTCCCATATCAGTGGTTTCGTGAGTATTATGCGTGGCTGTAATAACTTCTGCCACTATTGTATCGTCCCTTATACCCGTGGACGTGAGCGCAGTCGCGATGTGGAAAGCATCCTCCGTGAGGTGAAAGACCTTCGTGACCATGGTTACAAAGAGGTAACACTGCTAGGTCAGAACGTCAATTCCTATCAGTTTAATGACATCTCCTTCCCTATACTACTAAGAAAGGTGGCAGAATCGGTACCTGACATGCGTATCCGTTTCACCACCAGTCATCCTAAAGACATGAGTGATGATACGCTGCATGTAATCGCCGAAGTACCAAACGTATGTAAACACATTCATCTGCCTGTGCAGAGTGGAAGTGACAGGATCCTGAAGCTGATGAACCGCAAGTACACCCGTGAATGGTATATGGATCGTGTCAATGCCATACGTACGATTATACCGGAATGCGGACTGTCTACCGATATCTTTGTAGGATACCACAGTGAGACGGAGGAAGACCACCAGATGTCACTGTCTTTAATGAGAGAGGTGGGTTACGACTCAGCCTTCATGTTCAAATACAGTGAACGCCCCGGAACTTACGCGTCAAAACATCTTCCCGATGATGTCACAGAGGAAGTCAAGTTGCGCCGTCTTGCAGAGTTAATCGACCTGCAGACTGAACAGTCGGCTATATCCAACAGCCGTTGTGTGGGCAAGGAATATGATGTTTTGGTTGAAGGTGTCAGCAAACGCTCTAAGGAACAGCTCTTCGGCCGTACGGAGCAGAACAAAGTTGTGGTATTCGACCGTGGAAATCATCACGTCGGTGAAACTATACGTGTCAAGGTGACCGACAGCAGCAGTGCTACTCTGAAGGGCGAAGTGGTATTGTAACAAAATACCCACATCTGGGGATTGTGGATCTGAATATTTTTTTGTTACTTTGCAGTCGTAAAGAAATGAGATGATGGTAGACAGATATACCGAAAAGGACAAGATGAGTGAACTCATCAGGGATGATTACAGGCTGTTGCAGGTGATGAGCCGCTTCGGTCTGGCCCTTGGTGTGGGTGATAAGACGGTTAAGGAAGTTTGCGAAGAGCAGAAAGTGGATACTCCAACATTTCTGGCAGTAGCCAATTTCACCAGATATGGTGAGAAAGTGGCTTTTGACTGGGTTGAGAAACTATCCATCAAATCCCTTACCAACTATCTCAGACAGTCACACTCCTATTATCTCGACTTCCTTCTTCCAAACATACGCAGGAAACTCATTGAGGCAATCAACTGTGCCGAGCGCAATGATGTCACATTTCTGATGATGCGTTTTTTCGATGAATATGTTGAGGAAGTACGTAAGCATCTGGAATATGAAAACACCAAGGTCTTTCCTTATATCGACGATCTGATGAAAGGACGGGTGGATACCCAGATGAGTCTCGGGATGTCGGCCTTGCATCAGGAGCCGATAGAACAAAAATTGAAAGAGCTCAAGAATATCATCATTAAATACTGTCCACTGTCCGTAAACACAAACCTCTTGAACATTGTTCTTTATGATATATTCATGTCTGAAGAGGATTTATCTACCCATTATCGTATGGAGGATGCGTTGTTCCTCCCAGCCGTAGGACTGTTGGAAGAGGAAAAGACAAGTGAAGAGGCTGAGTCGGATGATAATGTCGATGATGACAACTCAGACGTGCTCAGTGACCGTGAAAAGGAGGTCATCGTGGGAGTCGTTAAAGGATTAACCAACAAGGAGATTGCCGACAGCCTATTCATCTCGATCCACACCGTCACCACCCACCGTCGCAACATTGCTCGCAAACTGGATATACACTCCCCTGCCGGACTCACCATTTATGCCATCGTCAATAAACTTGTGGACATCAGCCAGATTAAGGATATAACAATGATGCACTAATAGATCGAGTTTATAAATGCTAACTTGATTCTTACAGAATCAACAAGGGAGAAACCAAAACATTCTCAATCTTAATATTGTCGCACAGATTCTCAAAGGGTTTTGATGTTAATTCGATAAAATTTCTTTCCCTACTCTTTTTTATTTAATACCTGAATCAAATTTCACTGTTGACGGAAGTAATTTTGGCAAAAACAATGTATCAGGTCTATAGTTCTTAGATAGGCTTCCATCCTTGTTTATCTTGAAATAAATAGACCTATGAACATAAAGTACAGCACCATCTTTTTCAATCTCATTTGCATCATTAATGACGCTATCTAACCCCCTCTTTATCAATTGAGAATGATAGATTGAATCTTGGTAATGGGAGTCTGCATACAATTCTTCTAAACCACATTTTATAAACACTTTCTTTCCTTTAAATTCAAAAAATAACAATGGAGTCTTATCATGGCTTGATTGGCTAAATGCCGGACCAATAAGAAAATCATTACTTAAAAATTCGTCAAGGTTATTTGTGTTTAACTTCTTTGGGCAACGTGATAAAATAAAACTGTTATATTGAGGATATCTTTTGAAGCAACTCTCTATAATTAAGCGTATATCATTTCTCAATTTTATAGTTGCATTAACTTTCAATATTACTGAATCATTCCTCAACTGTTCTGAGTCTTTTGATTGCGAGCATGATACAAGAAGAACAAACATCAAAAAACAAATTGTTATTATATTTCTAGGTTTCATATGTTATCGTTTTTTTATAGTTGGATAAGTCTTTAGCCATGGAGTTATGGAGTTAGGAAGATGATCCTGAGTATAATAATGGTACACCCGTTGATCATTCGACTTGAAAGAACAGTACCCACCGCTAAACAGAAATTTGTCTGCCTTGCCGTTACGAAAGATAAAGTTATCTATATAGTCGGTACTGTCTACAGAGAGGGTGAGGGCTGGTGTCAACGGGACTCCGACGCCGATAGGGAAACCCATATTAGCCACTGCTGTTCGGTGAATAGTACGCAACTTCTCACCGCTAGCAGAATAAATATACTCCGTCCTATTACCGTTGGTAAAATGTATTTCCTTTGGATTGTTCATATTCTTACATCTTTGCTATTTATTTTAATTCTATCATAAATACATTAACTACTAAAGGCAAGTCTGACTTTTCATAATCATCATAATTAAGAGATAACTCTACAAAGATATATATATTTTACACTCGCAGTAATAATAAATAGTATAAATAAACATAAAGATCTACATAATCGATAACAAATTGGGTAATTATATATTCAGAAAAGTGACCATTCCACTTACCAACTGAGACTAAAATTTACAACAATCAGCAATAATATTTGGAGATAAACCTTATTTTATGTACTTTTGTCGTCAACAATGTTCCTTATTTCAGAAGTACGAGTAAAATTCTGCATCCTGTTTGAGGTGACATTCAAAGAATATTGAATTGAATATACTATAACTTATGTGTAGAAAAACATTACTCGTTTTATTTCTGTTTCATTATCTGTTTTCTTGTGGACAGATCTATGTGAAGGATTCTTTTACTTCTAACGCCTTCCCAATTTGTTCCCCAAGAGGAGCATCATCAATCCTCGTTTCTCCTAACGAGGAACTACCAGTCAAGAAAACTGTAGGGCTCTTTGCTGAAGACTTATTCAGAGTGACCCATACTCGTGCTGAGATTTATACAAGCAAGAAATATAAAGGTAAAGAGGTGATCGTCATTGGCACCATTGGAAAGAATCCTTTTATAGACAAACTCATATCAAAAGGAAAAATCGACGTCTCTGCTATTAAGAATGGTTGGGAACAATATATCATTCAGACAGTAGAAAAGCCTCAACAGGGAGTAGACAAAGCCTTAATCGTTGTCGGAAGTGATAAACGAGGAACTGCTTATGGACTTCTCTCCATCTCTGAAGCTATGGGAGTGTCACCTTATTACTGGTGGGCAGATGTACCGGTGAGACATCTGTCGGAAGTCTATCTCTCCGGTAGCATAATTTCTAAGAAACCCTCAGTGAAATACAGAGGAATATTCATAAATGATGAGGATTGGGGGTTAAAACCATGGTCATCGAACAACTTTGAAAAAGAGCTTGGTGATATTGGCCCAAAAACATATTCGAAAGTTTGTGAACTGATTCTGCGCCTTCGTGGCAACATGCTTGCTCCCGCCATGCATAGTTGCACAGGAGCGTTTTACTCGCATCCCGAGAGTAAGTTGGTGGCTGACTCTTTTGGCATTATCATCACCACCTCACATTGTGAACCATTACTGCTGAATAATGCCGCCAAATCAGAATGGGACATTAAACGTGATGGTGACTGGAATTATGCGACTAACAAATCGACTATTCAGAAGAAATGGAACGACAGGCTTGACGAAGCTTCCCGATTTGAGAATCTCTATACAATGGCCATGCGGGGACTACATGATGCCGGACTCCGAGGTAACTTACCCATGAACGAAAAGGTTAATCTACTAAATCAGGTCATTATAGATCAAAGGCAAATGCTGTGTCAGCATATAGGCAAGAACATTCTGGACATTCCACAGATATTTATCCCTTACAAAGAGACTATGGCCGTGTATGAGAATGGACTTAAAGTCCCTGATGACGTCACGCTCGTCTGGGTGGATGACAATTACGGATATATGAAACGTGTAAGCAATCCGGAAGAACAGAAACGTAAGGGGCGGTCAGGTGTTTATTATCACATGTCTTATCTGGGTGGCCCTCATGATTATCTTTGGCTTAACACCACGCCACCGGTACTCATGTATGAAGAATTAAAAAAAGCCTATGACACGGGTGCTGACAGGTATTGGCTATTAAATGTAGGAGACATAAAACCTTCAGAGCTGGGAATGAAAACATTCTTCGATCTTGCCTGGAATATCAACGGATATGACTACACAAAGGTCAACAGTCATCAAGGTTCATTTCTAACCGGCATCTTTGGAGAGCAATACAGTCACTCTTTCCTGGACATCCTAAATCAATATTATCGGTTGGCATGGAGCCGGAAGCCTGAGTGTATGGGTTGGGAATACGAATGGGATGACTCTGCCCATACGGGATTAAAAGATACAAAATATTCTTTTGAGAATTACAGTGAAGCCCAACAACGACTGAGAGATTATGATAACATATCCAATCGCGTAAAAGGCGTACTTGATCAACTTGATCCATCACTTCGTCCCGCATTTTTTGAGATGCTAGCCTACCCTGTTATGGCTTCATATCAGATGAACCGTAAGTTTCTGATGGCCCAGCTCAATCATGAACAATATAAAACAAATCAATTTGCCAATGCCAACTGGGCAGCTAAACAGATGGAATTAGCCTACGACAGTGTAGCATCTCTTAACCATGAATATAATACAATGCTTAATGGCAAGTGGAATGGGATGATGAGTCTGGCTCCGGGATTGTGTGCCCTGTATCAAGAGAAGCCCAAAGTTACATATACCGAAGGAAAAGGTGAGAGTCCGGTTGACTTAAGTGCGCATGAAGTTCATTTGGAGGGCTGTTACCTTGTGGATCTGTCGCAGATTAGCCGGAAAGTTGAAAACAACGGTCATAAATTCACATTGATTGACGGAATGGGCTATGACTGGAAAGTCATTCAACTGGGACAGCCTACGGATGATGTAGCAGATGCGGGTAATATGAATGGTGACAGAGTAGAATATACATTACCGAAAATAGACAAAGACTCTGTCTCTGTTATATTATACACAGTACCCTTCTTCCCTCTTTATGCCGGAAGGAGCACTTGTATTGGTATCTCGTTTGACAATACCAAACCTACCGTATACTGCAACAAATTTAAGGAATTTGGCAGTTCATGGAAAGATCAGGTGGTTCGCAATGGGGCAGTGACAAAAATCACATTTAGCATTGACAAGACAAGATCATCCCATACGCTTTCATTCATTTGTGGCGATCCCGGAATGATGATTGAGAAAGTTATTATTGACTGGGGGGGACTAAAACAATCATATAATTGTTTTTTAAGAGACTAATCAATACATTCTGATTTTCTATGATTCTATTCTATCTTTTAACTTAAAAGGTAGAGTGAAAGAATAGCTTTCATTTTTCATTGGCTTATCTATCCGGGATGGATGGATAAGCCAATGAAAACTTTTTATATGTATTGAGGAAACATTTTTATTGTTTCTGCGTCAATTTAAGTATAAAGTATACAATTATATGGTGAAGTTTTTGAGAATAATTTTATTCATGTTATTGATGATTATGTCAACGGTATTGACAGCAAAAGAGACAAGTCATCAAGTTAACGGTGCTGTAATTGATGCTTTCACGTATGACAGATTATCCGATGCAAAGGTGGATTTGCTTCGTTCTGACAGTTCTCTCATATCAAGTTTTATTACCCAAAGTGATTCTACCGATAGTAACCATAGCGGATTTTTCTTTTTCGAAATCACAAAGAAAGGATCTTATATGATCAAAATCTCTCGTGCCGGATATGAAACCAAATATGTAAAGTTTGAACTTGTGAGCAATCGGCAGGGTGCTATATTGCTCGGAACGATAAAACTGAAGAAAGAATACAACACGTTAAGGGAAGTGACGGTAACAGGGACGAAGATAAAGATGCTGTTGCAAGGTGATACCATCGTCTATAATGCTGATGCTTTCAAGCTTGCTGACGGTTCAATGCTTGATGCCCTTATCAGTCGTTTGCCCAGTGTAAAACTGGATAAGGAGGGACGAATATCTGTAAACGGAAGATTTATTGGAAGCCTGCTAGTAAATGGTCTTGACTTTATTAACAGTAGCCCGAAACTCGCTTTGGAGAATCTGCCCGCGTACACGGTTGACAAGATAAAGGTGTTCGACCGGCAAGGTAATCAGAGTAAGATGATGGGCAGGGACATGGGTGATAATCAGTTTGTCATGGATGTAAGGCTCAAAAAAGAGTACTCTGTGGGATGGATGTGTAACGCAGAAGCCGGCATGGGCACAAAAAACCGTTATACAGCCAAAGCTATCGGGATGAAATTTACTCCTAAATCTCGTTTGATACTATTTGGAAACATCAATAATCTCAATGACAAACGTCGTGTCGGATATAGTGCCGAATGGGAACCTGCTGACATACCTTCGGGATTAATGTCATCTAAAACCGGTGGATTATTCTATATGATTTGTACGCAAGATCAGTCTTCATGGCTTACATCAAATAATAGTTTCACTTACGAAGATGGTGATGACAAGACATGGACTTCTAATCAAACTTATCTAAGCGGAGGGGACTCTTATAGCAGAAGCGCAAATAGTGCAAGATATAAATCAACTGATATGATATCAGAAAACCTATACAACTTTTATATTAAAAAGTTTTTCATCGTAGGCAATTTAAATTTAAGTTACCGTCAGAATAAGGCACAAAGTAGTTATTACTCGGCAGTTTTCCCGATTTGAAAAATACACATTTCATGACTATGTCTACGACGTTTACAAAGAACATTAACAAACATCAGGCGGCACTTTCTTTTAACGCTAATTTCAATCATACGAATAATGCTGTGGCTTATGGATTTGTGTTTGATAAGACTAGTGGCGTAACAACAACAAAACCTGTCAGTGTAAATGGTAACTGGACAGCCGGTGCAAACACAGGATATACTCGTACTATTGATAGCAAGAACCGTCTCACAATCGACAACAAATTCGGTGCTGATTATAATCATTGTGTTGACATGAGTGGTGTGTCGGGCGAAAACGAAAGTGTAAGGAGTATAGTCGGTAATTTAAGTCTGAACGATGAGTTGAAACTGGACTATCGGTTGAATGATAAACTGCAATTTGGAATAAATGCAAAAGGTAGATATAGCCATGTAACAAGTGCAAAAAGCGGGTTTAATACCATCAATGCCGGAGATTTCAGTTATGGATTCTCAACAGTTATGGAAATTCCTTGGCATCTGCAATTCTCAACAGATATTACCAATTTCTGTCATCGAGGCTATAGTGATGTGATTATGAACAGGGATGAGTTGATATGGAACGTCAGGCTTACAAGAAGTATTCTTAAAGGCAAGTTGGCGATTTCGCTTGACGGATTTGATTTGCTTGGCCATCTAAGCAACCGACAATACATACTAAACACACAAGGCAGAACAGAGACATATACAAACGTGATACCACGTTATGCTATGTTACGGATTTCATATAGATTTAATAAGAATCCGAAAAAATAATTGTAAAAATCTCAATTCAGACACATTTCATAGCCTTTTCAATCACCTCATCCATATTATAATATTGGTAATCGCCTAATTGTCCACAAAACTTGATGCTCGGGTTTATGACTGCTGCCATTTTTCTATATTCATTGTGCCACCAGTTGTTTTTCTCATTGTTTACAGGATAGAAGGCATCGGCACCTTTATGCCATTCGGCAGGATATTCGCGTGTGACAATTGTTACAGGCTGGCGTCCGAATTCAAAATGCTTGTGCTCAATGCTTCTTGTATATGGAATATCGGGAGATATTTCGTTTACGGTAGCACATCCTTGATAATTATCCGTATGATAGAGTTTCTCCTCAAACCTTAAACTGCGATATTCCAGTGCACCAAGTTTATAATCATAAAACTCATCTATAGCCCCCGTATATATAATTTGTTTTGACTGATTTTCCCAGTATTCCTTTGTCTGGATGAAGT
>DAIOSW010000048.1:0-15084 GCA_036752365.1 Prevotella sp. | reverse complement strand
ATTAACTTTGCATGGTCTTTGTGAAATTGTTGATAAGTAAGTTTAAGTATTGAGTATCAGTAAGAAGATATTAACACTCATGTGTATAACACAAGTGTATGGATGGATAATTAAAAGATGCAACTTTTTAGCTAAAAAGTTATTAACTTAATCCACACCATATCATCTCTCATACTCTTTTATTCTAATTAATAAAAATAAATAAGATTATAAATATGATGAAAAAGGAATCTTGGATAAATAAAGGTTTTGTAGATGAACCCATTGATGAAAATATAGATATTAAAAGTGAGATACGTCGTATAGCTAAAGAAAAAAATGCTGTAGTATTAGCACACTTCTACTGTCCGGATGATGTACAAGATGTGGCTGACTTTATAGGAGACAGTTTGGCACTTGCTCAATGGGCCGCAAAGACCGATGCTAGGATCATAGTAATGTGTGGAGTTCACTTTATGGCTGAGACCAATAAAATACTTTGTCCCGACAAATTAGTATTAACACCAGATTTAAATGCCGGCTGTTCACTGGCTGATAGTTGTAACGCTAAAGATTTAAAAGAATATAAGCAGGCACATTCGGATTATAAAGTAGTGAGCTATGTAAATACGACAGCTGATGTAAAAGCACTCACTGATATAGTTGTAACATCCAGTAACGCTAAAAAAATTATAGATACATTTCCAAAAGATGCCAAGATCATATTCGGACCGGATTATAACCTGGGAAGTTATATAAATCAAGTAACCGGGCGTAACATGCTTCTTTGGAATGGTGGTTGTCATGTACACTCAAGATTCTCTGTAGAGCGTATATTAGAGTTAAAAGGTAAGTACCAGGAAGCAGAGGTATTAGCTCACCCTGAATGCAAGGGCCCTGTGCTCGCCATTTCTGATTTTGTGGGCAGTACTGCTGCAATACTTAAATATGCCGCCAAATCGCCTAAAAATACGTTTATCGTGGCTACTGAGAGTGGTATTCTACATCAGATGCAGAAAAGTTGTCCAGAAAAGACATTTATACCTGCTCCTCCAGAGATTTCAGAAGATACGATAGGATGTAGCTGTAATGAATGTAATTTTATGAAACTAAATACACTTGATAAGGTATATAACTGTTTGAAATATGAATGGCCTTCTGTTGATGTAAAGCCTGAGATAGCTAAAGAAGCAATTAAACCTATCAAAAGAATGCTCGAACTATCTTAATATGATAAATGCTATTTATAATGATAAAGTAAATATATATTAAACCTTGCTTAAATATATATTTACTTTATATTATTGCTTATTAATAATTACCTCACAATAGCTATTTTACATACAGTACCCTTACTACCATCGGATGTAGCTGTAATAACATTATAAATTCCTGATGCTACTTTTTTACCATTCATATCACAGCCATCCCAAGTAATAATTCCTCCATTACTTGTTTTTTCTGCTACTTTTATTCCACCAGTTGTTACTATTTTTACATTTGCATTATATGTAAGACCTGTAACAGTAATCAAACCAGTATAGTCCGGTTTAACTGGATTTGGATATGCATATATACTATTTTTTGTCATGGAAAATGATGCATTGTTTGCATCACTCATATATGATACCAAGCCTTTATCTGTTCCAAAATATACTTCTCCCGTATTACCATTAATTTCTAACGATTCAATGTTATCAGAAAGCAATTTACTATTTTCGGATGTAAAATGATGAATAGTCTCCATATTATCTGTACTTATCAGAAAAGCACCATTATAGAGTGTACCAAACCATTTTCTGTTAGCGCCATCAATTGTTATACATGATATATCAATACCGTTTAGAAGATAATCTGCATAAGTTGTTCCATCATTGCGGGGAATTTTAACTTGTGTGAATGTAGTACCTCCACTTTCTATTTCACTTGAAGTAAGTTCCAGTGGACCTTCATTTGTCCCTACCCATATATTTCCATCCTTGTCTTCAGCTACACATCTTACATAAGTAATTTCCACGTTTGTCCCATCTTGATTGACGAATGTGTCATATTTTTTAACTACATTATTAGTTGTATCATAGCAAAAAAGGGCACCTCCTATCCAGTGAGCATTTACAAACCACATTAGATTACGACTATCAAATATAATACCTCTCATTGTACCGTATGATATACCGCTGCTATTCATAAATTCACTATTATTGAATATCTTCCATTCTTTATCTTTTGTGTATTCTAATAAAGCGTTTTTTGCGTATGAACACAGAAGCCACAGATTACCATCCGAATCAAAAGTTGCTCCGTCAGTTCTATAATAATATGGATTTTCAGTACCATCTGAGTTTATTACAGCTGAATGTATAGGGCTGTTTGAACTGTCATAATGTCCTACAAATTCTCCGTTAAGAAATTCAAATAATCCTTCTCCTCCTGATGTAGCAAATATATGATTGGGATCATTGGGATCCACAGCTATATGGTCAATATCATAATTATTAAGGTTTAGCTTTTTATTGATGGAATCTACAGCATAGTTTGTCCATTTATTACCATCATAAGTATATATACCGAAAGGACGCCAAAATGCGTCTGCAGGTGCTATACCTCCACCAGTACAGTATAATATATTATTTTTCCAAAGCATACTATAGAAATAGTTTTGTTTAGGACTATTAGGTATGATATCTGATAAAGTATTTGTAAGGGTTGTCCCTTCTGCTTTAGAGGCTGTCAATCCACCATCTTTCTGATTATACCAATAATATCCATTATTTGAATCATAAGCGATGTATGTGGTATTTCCGTCTGTATTGATAGAGCTTTTATTATTAATATCTGAATAAACTATTGCTGATGAAGAATTACCAATGATCATCTTGCCATTATTAATACTCAGATAAGTAAAATTCCCCTGATCTAGTAAATCATAATTATTGGCATCAGTATTATATTTAAATATATAATCACTAGTAAAGCATACAATGGTATTATTGTAATTGTAAATGCCTTTAAAAGAGTTTGGTGTAACTATCTTCCAATTACTTTTATCTATCAGATTACTATTTTCGTTACCTAAATAAATACCATCAGGTGAAGCTGCATATATGTTATTGTCAAGGATTGCACAGCTGTTTACTTTTGCTCCAAAATTATATGTATTTGTTACTTCAGCATCTTTCATATTAAGTTTTATAATACCAAAATTGGTAGATAAATAAGCATATATGCCATTTATACAAATGCTGTTGATGGTTTTGTCATTAGTAGTAATCTTACTGTATATGTCAGATATGTTGGTTACATTGAATTTGTCATCAATCAAGTCAATGTTTTGATTAGAATATACAACGATTAGTTTTTTAACAGTCTTATTATATGCTATATTTGTGATTTCACAGTCACTAAGGCTTGATACCTTATCAAAGGTTGTTACAGATTGATCTGAAGTATTATATGCAAAGAGGTCATTACTACTTAAAACATACACAATTTTCCCTGTAGGGATTATATTGCTTATATTATGGTATGCCATGTATGCATGCCAGTCACCAACAGCTGCCGACATTTTGAGAACGGCAAAAAAAACTATCAAAAATGTTATTCCTCTTTTCATATTTTATTGTATGACGCTGCTATTTAAGGTATTCCGCCAGTTTTGATACTGCTCTGGCGCGGTGACTTATCTTATTTTTAATATCACCACCAAGTTCGGCAAATGTCTTGCTGTATCCTTCTGGCATGAAAATAGGATCATATCCGAAGCCTGCCCCACCCTTACGTTCATGTGTAATGGTACCTTTTACAATGCCTTCAAACTGATGAATAATTGGATTTTCACCTTTATCGTCACACTCTATTAACGCAATAACAGTCCGAAATTGTGCATTACGATTGTTATTTTCTCCTAATTTCGTGAGAAGTTTTGTCATATTCGCTTCACTGTCATGACCTTCACCACCTCCATAACGTGCTGAAAACACTCCTGGTTCACCGTCTAAGGTGTCAACTTCCAGTCCGGTATCATCTGCAAAGCACGACATTTTATAATGGTCGTAAATGTATTTTGCCTTAATCAGAGCATTACCTTCCAGTGTATCGGCTGTCTCAGGTATGTCTACATCACAATTTATATCATTTAATGAGAGTATTTCAACTTTATTTCCAAGTATTGAACGAATCTCAGACAGTTTATTTTTATTATTTGTAGCAAAAACCAATTTCATACAGATCTATTTTTTCAATTTTTGACTTATTCTACTTCAATCTTTTTATTCTTATTCGGTACTTTTACTTTAATCTGATCGAATCCTTCTCCATATACTCCGATGACACTACTCTGTGAAACAAAAGCATTCGGATCAATCATTTTGATAAGTCTGAATATATAGACAGATTCGCGCTTGCGGGCTAGTACACACAGTACTTTTACATCACGTCCTGTGTACCATCCGTGACCATCAAGAATGGTTACTCCGTGGTCTGTTTTTTCAGCAATGGCTTTGGCTATTTCCTGATATTTACTTGAAAAAATCAAAAATTGTACAGACTCCCGGCGCGCATTCATCACATAATCGAGAACAAAATTCTCAATAACCATGGTCATCAGACCGAATACTACCTTACGCCAGTCACCAAATATAGGTAAACTACTCCCAATAATGATAATATCGACAACGATTAGAACACGTCCCAGTGATATATTCCGGTATTTATTTACCACAGCAGCTATAATATCCGTACCACCTGTACTGCCGTTATTAAGGAATACGATTGCCAGTGACAATCCTGTGAAAGAACAACCTATGACTAATGACATAAAGTCCTGTCCTGGGCCTAACACCTGATAAGCTTTTCCGTCAGGGCCAATCATTATATTCTGGGCAACCAAAAGAAATACTGATAATACCAAGATGGCATATATCGTCTTAATCATGAATTTTAAACCCAGTATTCTCAGTGCCCCCGCTAATAGTAATACATTGATAACGAAGTAACTGTATTCTATTGGTATCTTCGTGGCATAGAAGATGATAGCGGACAGACCGGTTACTCCTCCTGTAACGATTTCGTAAGGGAGGAGGAACACTGTCCATCCGAAAGTGTAAAGCAAAAGACCTATCGTGATAAACACATAGTCTTTTATGTTATTCCATATTTTTTTGTAATAAATTGCCTTCAGCATATATTTATTTCAGAACTACATTTACTATTCGCTTTGGTACGATAATAACTTTCATTAATGTCTTGCCTTCCATGTATTTGGCAGATTTCTCATCGGCAAGAACAGTTTTCTCGATAGTGGCATTATCAGCATCGGCAGGAAAATCAATTGTAAAACGTGCTTTTCCATTAAATGAAACAGTCAGTTTCATCGTGCTCTCAACGAGGAATTTCTCATCATACTCAGGCCATTTAGCGTCGCACACACTTGTTGTATTGCCTAGGGCTTCCCAAAGTTCTTCTGCTATATGAGGAGCGAATGGAGCAATCAGTACTACGAGTTTGCTGAGAACTTCCTTATTTGTGCACTTAAGCTGAGAAAGTTCGCTGACGCAAATCATAAATGCACTGATACTTGTGTTATATGAGAAATTCTCGATGTCCTGACTCACCTTCTTGATCAACTTATGAATGCTCTTCTGTTCAGCGTCAGTAGGTGTTCCGTCTTTTGGCAAGAACTCGTCAGTACGGTTATGATAGAAGAGTCCCCAAAATTTCTTGAGGAATCTGTGGCAACCGTCAATACCGTTAGTATCCCATGGTTTGCTCTGCTCTACAGGACCAAGGAACATTTCGTAAAGACGAAGTGTGTCTGCACCGAACTTATCAACGATCATGTCTGGATTGACAACGTTGAACATTGACTTTGACATCTTTTCGATAGCCCATCCGCAAACATATTTTCCATCTTCCAGAATGAATTCAGCATCTTTGTATTCAGGGCGCCAAGCCTTAAAGGCCTCTGTGTCGAGCACATCTCCATGTACTATATTAACATCCACATGGATAGGTGTCACCTCATACTGATCTTTCATACCCAGACTGACAAAGGTAGGTTTGCTGTTCTTTGCCTCTTCTTCAGTTTGATTGATACGATATACAAAGTTACTGCGGCCCTGAATCATACCTTGATTGACAAGTTTCTGGAACGGTTCTTCTTTACATGAGTATCCGTAGTCATGAAGGAATTTATTCCAGAAACGTGAGTAGATCAAGTGACCCGTAGCATGCTCGGTACCACCCACATAGAGGTCTACATTCTGCCAATATTCGTCAGCAATCTTACCCACAAGAGCCCGCTCGTTATGTGGATCCATATAGCGCAGATAGTATGCTGATGAACCGGCAAAGCCAGGCATGGTATTCAGTTCTATTGGGAAGATAGTCTTATTGTCTATCTTATCTTTAGCTACGATGCAGCTGTTCTGTTCATCCCAAGCCCAGTTTTCTGCGTGTCCCAATGGTGGTTCGCCCGTTTCTGTAGGTTCATATTTCTTTATTTCAGGAAGTTCCAATGGCAGTTTGTCTGCCGGAATCATATATGGCATGCCCTCTTTATAGTAAACGGGGAAAGGTTCACCCCAGTAACGCTGACGACTGAATATGGCATCACGCAGACGATAATTCACTTTGACACGTCCCAGTTGCTGTTCTTTGACATATTTCTTTGTTGCAGCGATCGCTTCTTTTACAGTGAGTCCATTCAGAGAGAAATCGATGTATGGCTTTACGTCCTTACGAGGTGAATTACAAACGGTACCCTCTTTGGCATCATAACTCTCTTCGCTTATGTCACAGCCTTCTATCAAAGGAATGACAGGCAGATTAAAGTGGCGAGCAAAAGCATAGTCACGGCTGTCGTGTGCAGGAACGGCCATGATGGCACCTGTGCCGTAACCGGCCAGTACGTAATCGCTCACATAGATAGGAATAGCTTCACCGGTAAAGGGATTAATAGCGAAAGCACCGGTGTTTACACCTGTAACTTTCTTATCAGAGATACGGTCACGTTCGGTACGTTTCTTCGTTGCTGACACATATTCTTCCACAGCCTTTTTCTGTTCCGGAGTAGTCACCTGAGCTACATAATCGCTCTCGGGGGCAAGCACCATAAATGTTACACCGAACATCGTGTCTGCACGAGTAGTGAAGATCGTAAACTTCACGTCACTATCTTTTACATCGAACACTACTTCCGTACCTTCAGAACGGCCAATCCAGTTACGTTGAGTCTCTTTCAGAGAGTCAGTCCATTGTACGGTATCCAGTCCGTCGAGCATACGCTGTGCATAAGCACTTACGCGCAGACACCACTGACGCATCTTCTTCTGTACCACAGGATAACCTCCACGTACTGACACGCCTTCCACAACCTCATCATTGGCAAGTACGGTGCCAAGTTTCGGACACCAGTTTACCATTGTCTCACCCAGGTAGGCGATACGGTAGTTCATCAGCGTCTGCTGTTGTTCCTTCTCCCCCATCCCATTCCATTCATCAGCTGTGATTTGGAGATCTTCGTTGCAGGCAGCATGAAGGCCTTTTGTACCGTTGTTCTTCAAGTGCTCGATGAGTTGACTGATGGGTTGAGCTTTCTTTAGTTCAGAATCGTAATATGATTCAAACATGAGCTGGAAAGCCCATTGGGTCCAGTGATAATATTTTGGGTCGCATGTACGTACCTCACGATCCCAGTCGAAACAGAAACCAATCTTGTCCAACTGTTCACGGTAGCGGTTGATATTTTTTACAGTAGTGATAGCCGGATGTTGGCCGGTTTGAATGGCATACTGTTCAGCAGGCAGTCCGTAGGCATCATAACCCATTGGATTCAGTACGTTGAATCCCTGGAGGCGTTTATATCGTGCGTAGATATCTGATGCGATGTATCCTAGAGGGTGGCCTACATGCAGTCCTGCTCCCGACGGATACGGAAACATATTGAGCACGTAAAATTTAGGTGCATCATTTTCGGTCACCTTGTAAGTCTTGTTTTCCACCCAGCGTTCATGCCATTTTTTTTCGATTTCTCTGAAATTGTATTCCATTGCGTTATGTAATTTATTTAAAATCAAATGTATATAGACTGCAAAATTAGTGGAAATGAGCGAAAGGACAAAATAAAAGAGGAACGATTTTGATTTTTATCGTATTTATTCGGATAATCATAAAGAACAAAAGGTGCGCCTATTGGGAGGTGCACCTTTTTGGATGATTTTATTTTCCACAATTGCTTTCATAATAATTGATTGTCTGAGTAAAAATAACTATATTTGCACCCGAATGTGAGAGCTTACACTCTTTTGGACACACAGCCAAATCGTCGTCAAACATAAGAGAGGCTAAATATAATTATCCAAAGGGTGAAGTGTGTACTGCGTCATAGACGTAATATAGTTCTTAAAGATAAGTTGGTTGTGATAGACCATGATGGCGTTAGGCAGTATTTCTATCGTTGTCGTTTTATAAGATTATTGTTGAACTAAAAATATTTTAATGGAATCAAGAGCTTCAAGAACAGTACTGTTGGGGATATTGTTTGTTATCCTTGGCCAATTTAATTTTGCACAGAACAAAGAACCAAACACACCCGAAGAAAAACGTTCTTTGTTCCTTACCCCTGAATATTATACTAATTGGTTAGGGGCTTCATTTTTCACTATTCCGACAGTGGAAAAAGAGTTTGATGTTACCCCTGTCCAAATTGTTGACTTGAATTTCTTCTATGATTTCGGTGATTGCTTTGTGGGAATGGAATCCAATAAAAAGGGTGTGATAGTACAAATGACCTTAAGACTTTTTGCCGATAAAGCCACCGACTTCATACAGAAAGCCGTTGATTACGGTTACAAGCATGTTGCTAATGGTAAAAATGTAAATGTACGTTCCAATACTGGCAAAATAGTTCCCAATGTTTACGGTACGAATGTTAAACGTTACCGTAAAACGACAAAAAATGGCAATGTCTATATGGAAGTTTCCACTAGCAAAAAATACGCAAACGAATACGAAATAGCAATTTATAGAGCCAAGTAGAGTATGAAAACAAAAATGTTTATTATAACGAATTTAACCTTCAAAAGGTGAGATTGGAATTTAAAAATTTTTTTCTGTGTAAATTTTAAAATGAAAATATTTTTATTGAATTTACTATACAGTAGTCAGTATATATTAAAATTTTGTTATTTCTTATTTGAGCGTCTGCCTTGTCCTTATTTGTAGAATCAAAAACAAAGGGCTAAATACTATATACAGGAACGTTTAATCATAAAAAAACGTTTCATTTCAAATCTAAATTTCACGTATCTCAAAAAAAATGTGTAAGTTTGCAAGTTAAAAATTAGTTATTATGGCAAAAGAAGAAGGACTCACCCCGATGATGAAACAGTTTTATTCGCTGAAGGCAAAACATCCTGACGCATTATTACTATTTCGATGCGGTGACTTCTATGAGACATATTGTGAGGATGCGATAACGGCATCAAGGATTCTCGGTATCACACTGACCAGGCGTAACAACGGCGGCTCTAAAGCATCCGCGGAGATGGCCGGCTTTCCTCATCATGCTCTCGATACTTATCTGCCCAAGCTTGTCAGGGCAGGGAAGAGGGTGGCAATATGTGACCAGTTGGAAGATCCTAAACTTACCAAAACGCTAGTGAAACGCGGTATCACAGAGCTTGTCACACCCGGTGTGGCCATGAGTGATAACGTTCTGAATTATAAAGAGAATAACTTTCTTGCCTCTGTCCATTTCGGAAAAGCTTCCTGCGGCATCGCTTTTCTGGACATATCTACAGGCGAATTTCTTACGGCTGAGGGCACTTATGATTATGTGGAGAAGTTGCTCGGAAACTTTTCTCCTAAGGAAGTGCTTTACGAAAAGGGTAAAAGAGAGCCTTTTGAGAAGTATTTCGGAAATAAGTTTTTTACTTTTGAACTGGATGACTGGGTGTTTACCGAACAGTCGTCACGTGGTAAACTCCTGAAACACTTCGGGGTTAAGAACCTCAAAGGTTTCGGTGTGGAACACCTTAAAAGCGGTATCATAGCTGCCGGAGCTATCCTCCAGTATCTGGATATTACCCAGCATACCCAGATAGGACATATAACGTCACTTTCCCGAATAGAAGAGGAGAAATATGTGCGTCTGGACAAATTCACCATACGAAGCCTCGAACTTGTTAATCCAATGAATGAAGACGGTAGCTCGCTGCTGGATGTTATCGATCAGACTGTTTCACCCATGGGAGCGCGTATGCTTCGCCGTTGGGTGATGTTCCCGTTGAAGGATGAAAATCCTATCAATGTGCGTCTCAACATCGTGGATTACTTCTTTCAACAACCTGAATTCAGGCAGATGGCCGATGAGCAGTTTCATCGTATAGGTGATCTGGAACGTATCATCTCAAAGGTGGCTGTAGGCAGGGTATCTCCACGTGAAGTGGTTCAGTTGAAAGTGGCTTTGCAAGCCATAGAACCAATCAAGACCTCATGTCTTTATGCTGATAATGAGGCTTTGAAGAGGATAGGGGAGCAGCTCAATCTCTGTACGTCTCTTCGCGACAGAATAGCAAAGGAGATTCAGAATGACCCTCCACAGCTAATCAATAAGGGGGGCGTGATTGCCGACGGAGTCAATTCTGACCTTGATGAGCTGCGCCATATCGCATATAGCGGTAAGGATTATCTGATGCAGATACAACAACGGGAGATAGAGAATACGGGAATCTCAAGCCTGAAGATAGGATATAATAATGTTTTCGGTTACTATCTTGAGGTGAGAAACATGTATAAGGAACATGTGCCTGCCGACTGGGTTCGCAAGCAGACGCTTGCACAGGCAGAACGTTATATCACTCAGGAACTTAAGGAATATGAAGAGAAGATTCTGGGTGCAGAAGACAAGATTCTCTCCTTGGAGACGAAGCTTTTTAATAATCTTGTCAATGATATGGCTGAGTTTATTCCCGCCATACAGATCGATGCGAATCTTATTGCACGTCTTGACTGTCTTTTGTCTTTTGCAAAGATAGCTGAGACAAATAATTACATCCGGCCTCTGATAGATACCACAGATGTTCTCGATATAAAAAAAGGAAGACATCCGGTCATCGAAAAACAGTTGCCGATAGGGGAGAAGTATGTACCTAACGATGTCTATCTGGATACGGAACGTCAACAGATTATGATCATAACCGGTCCGAATATGGCCGGTAAATCGGCCCTGTTGCGTCAGACGGCTCTCATTGTGCTGATGGCACAGATCGGTTGTTTTGTGCCCGCAGAGAGCGCACGTGTGGGTCTTGTCGATAAAATATTCACCAGGGTAGGGGCAAGTGATAATATTTCGCTTGGTGAATCTACGTTTCTGGTTGAGATGAACGAGGCGGCAAACATTCTTAATAATATCTCTCCAAGAAGTCTTGTGCTCTTTGACGAGCTTGGTCGCGGTACTTCTACTTATGACGGTATCAGTATTGCCTGGGCTATCGTGGAATATATTCACGAGCATCCGAAAGCTTGTGCACGCACGTTGTTTGCTACTCATTATCACGAACTTAATGAGATGGAGAAGAGCTTCCAACGTATCAAGAATTTTAATGTGGCGGTGAAGCAGATTGACGGTAAGATCATCTTCCTGCGCCATCTTGAAAAGGGTGGGAGTGAGCACTCTTTTGGTATCCATGTGGCCGAAATTGCCGGCATGCCGAAGAGTATTGTCAAACGTGCGAATGTGATTCTGAAGGAGCTTGAAACAGACAACAGTCAGGTAGGTATCAGCGGTAAACCGACAAAGGAAATATCGGAAAGCCGTGAGGGTATGCAGCTGAGTTTCTTCCAGCTTGACGACCCTGTGCTTTGTCAGATCAGAGACCAGATATTAGGTCTGGACGTGAATAACCTGACACCACTCGAAGCTCTCAACAAACTGAGTGATATCAAAAAGATAGTATCAGGTAAATAAAATAGATTTACTTTTTCTTTTTCTCCGTTCCCAGTTTCTCCATCCATTTGCCTCCAATCATACAGGCAATGCCGATGGCGATGAAGGGAATGCTGAGAATCTGTCCCATATCCAGTGCCAGTGATGACTCAAAAGCTTCCTGCACTTCTTTGGTGTACTCAACGAAGAAACGGAAAGTGAAGATGGTGAACAGACAGAAGCCGAAGAAGAATCCAGAACCGACCTTCTGTGGATATTTCTTATAAAGCCATAGGCCTATGAAGAAGAAAACGAAGTAGGCGATGGCCTCATACAACTGTCCCGGATGGCGTGGATATGAGTCTACACGTTCGAAGATAAAGGCCCAAGGCACATCGGTTACTTTGCCGATAATCTCTGAGTTCATGAGGTTTCCGATACGGATAAAGCATGCCGTAATAGGGGTTGCAATTGCGATATCGTCAAGCACATGCCATATATTCAACTTTGTTTTACGCACGTATAACCACAAAGCAAGCATCAGTCCGAGGGTTCCACCGTGACTAGCTAGACCTTCGTAACCCACGTAGTGGTACGACCCGTTGATTTCCCTGATCGGAAGGATCATCTCGATAGGGTGGACCAGAAAGTAATCGGGCTGGTAAAACAGGCAATGACCGAGACGGGCGCCGACAAGAATACCGACAAAACAATAAAGAAAAAGAGGGTCGAAAAGTTCCTTCTTGATCTTCTGATGATTATAGAGACGCTGCACAATGAGATAGGCCAAAACCAATCCTATACACCAACAAAATGAATACCAGCGGATACCGAAGCTTCCGATGCGAAAGACTGTAAGATTTGGGTCCCAGACAATATAATTGAGCAGCGTCTCCATATTTTTATTAATTAGTTTATATTATACATTAAATCTGAAATGCATGATGTCACCATCCTGTACTTCGTACTCTTTACCTTGCACCTCGAGCTTTCCTGCTTCACGCACAGCAGCTTCGTTGCCATACTTGAGGTAGTCTTCATACTTGATAACTTCGGCGCGGATAAAGCCTTTTTCGAAATCTGTGTGGATTACACCGGCACATTGTGGTGCTTTCCATCCTTTATGGTAAGTCCAAGCTTTCACCTCCATCTCACCCGCGGTGATGAATGTTTTAAGGTTCAGCAGACTGTATGCTTTCTTGATAAGGCGGTTGACACCACTATCCTGAAGGCCCAGTTCGTCAAGGAACATCTTCTTGTCTTCGTAGGTTTCCAGACCTGCGATGTCCTCTTCGGTCTTTGCTGCTATCACGAGCACTTCTGCACCCTCAGTCTTAGCCACCTCTTCCACTCTTTTGCTATATTCGTTACCGTCTTTTGCAGCAGTTTCATCTACATTACATACGTAGAGAACTGGTTTGGCGGTGAGGAGGAACAGATCGTGAGCAGCCTGTTTCTCTTCTTTGCTTTCAAATTCTACGGTACGGGCATTAAGTCCCTTATCCAGAGCATCTTTATATGCCTGAAGCACTGTTACATTTACTTTAGCATCTTTATTTCCGCTGGCAGCTATCTTCTGCTCCTTAGTCATGCGGCTCTCTATTGTTTCGAGATCCTTAAGTTGTAGCTCTGTATCGATAATCTCTTTATCACGGATAGGGTCGATGGTGCCGTCAACGTGAGTGATATTCTCGTCATCGAAACAACGTAAAACATGAATAATAGCGTCAGTTTCACGTATATTTCCAAGGAATTTGTTGCCAAGTCCTTCACCTTTGCTTGCACCTTTTACAAGTCCTGCTATGTCCACAATCTCGCATGTGGCCGGTACGATACGTCCTGGATGAACAATCTCTGCCAGTTTGGTCAGTCGCTCGTCGGGAACCGTGGTGATACCTACGTTAGGTTCTATTGTACAGAAAGGGAAGTTCGCTGCCTGTGCCTTAGCACTGGATACGCAGTTGAAAAGAGTAGATTTTCCTACATTAGGAAGGCCTACTATACCACATTTTAATGACATGTCAATCTATTTATTTTGTATACAAGTTGCAAAGTTAGCTATTAAAAGTATAATAATTAACAGAATATCGAATAAATTAGAAAGTTTAACGGATATTCCTTTTTTATATATCTTTACAGCGCTATTTTAATGTGCTTCCAGCCAATTCTTTCCCCATCCGGCATCAGCTGTCAAGGGCACCTTCATCTGATAGGCTCCCTGCATTTCTTCCATGACGATCTTTTCTACCTGCTCTTTTTCATCCGGATAGACCGAGAAGTTGAGTTCGTCGTGTACCTGAAGGATCATCTTAGAACGGATATTCTCTTTCTTAAACCTGTTGAAAATTCTTACCATTGCCACTTTAATGATATCGGCGGCAGTTCCCTGGATAGGGGCATTGATGGCATTGCGCTCAGCAAAGCCTCTTACGGTGGCGTTATGTGAAGTGATGTCTGGCAGATATCTGCGTCTGTGGAATAACGTTTCTACATATCCATGTTCGTGGGCTGTCACTTTGGCTTTTTCCATGTAGTCCTTCACCTGTGGGAAGGTCTCGAAATAGCCGTCTATCAGTTGTTTGGCTTCTGCACGGTCTATATCGAGGCGTTCTGCCAGTCCGAAGACGGTGATGCCATAGATGATACCGAAGTTGGCGCGTTTCGCTTTCGTACGTTGATCGCGCGTTACATCATCGATATTTTCCTTGTAAATCTTTGCTGCGGTTGCTGCATGGATGTCGTGACCCTCCCGGAAGGCTTCTATCATATTTTCGTCATTGCTGAGATGAGCCATGACCCTTAGTTCTATTTGTGAATAGTCTGCTGAAAAGAACAGACAACCTTCTTCCGGGATGAAGGCTTTTCTTATTTCTTTCCCGTCATCATCCCTGATAGGTATATTCTGCAGATTCGGGTTGCTTGACGAAAGTCGGCCCGTGGCTGTTATTGTCTGATTGAAAGAGGTGTGTATTTTACCGGTTCTTTTGTTAACAAGGAGTGGGAGAGCGTCAACGTAGGTTCCCAGGAGTTTCTTCAAACCCCTGTAATCCAGTATATCTTTTACTATTTCGCTCTTTCCTCTGAGCGATTGCAACACATCTTCACTTGTTATATATTGTCCAGTCTTCGTTTTCTTTGGTTTGTCAGTTATCTGCATTTTTCCAAATAGGATTTCTCCG
>DAIOSW010000047.1:0-15208 GCA_036752365.1 Prevotella sp. | reverse complement strand
GGTGGGTTTGCAACCAATCCATACGTCATAATTCGTGAATACGACCGTTCTGCTCCTCTTGGAACAGGTATTTATAAGGTTGGTGGCAACTACGCAGCCAGTCTACGAGCAAATAAGATGGCTCATGATCTGGGTTACAGCTGTGAATTCTACTTGGATGCAAAAGAGAAAAAATATATCGATGAGTGTGGAGCTGCCAACTTCTTCGGTATCAAAAATAACACATACGTAACTCCAAAATCAACTAGCATCCTGCCAAGTATCACCAACAAGAGTCTGATGCAGCTGGCTGAGGATATGGGAATGACAGTGGAACGTCGTCCTATACCTGAAGAAGAGCTTAGCACGTTCGAAGAGGCTGGAGCATGTGGTACTGCTGCTGTTATCAGTCCCATCTCAAAGATTGATGACCTTGAAGAGAAGAAGAGCTATGTGATCAGTAAAGATGGTAAACCCGGACCTATTTCCACAAAACTCTACAATAAGTTGCGTGCAATACAATACGGTGACGAACCGGATGAGCACAACTGGGTAAGCATCGTCATTGAGTAACACAACAGAATAATCGCATAAAAGATCGTATCCGAAGTACCAATGATACCCGGACACGACCTTTTTAATTATACGGCACTATATATTATATGAGCAAAGGTAAATTAGAAAAATTCGCTGACATGGAGAAGTACTCCAATGTATTCCAATATCCCTACAGCATTGTGGAACAGATACCGTTTGAGATGAAAGGGCACTGGAATGAAGAGTATTTCCATAACATGAATCCCATTATCCTGGAACTGGGCTGCGGCAGAGGAGAATATACAGTAGAATTAGCAAAACTGTACCCCGAATGCAACTTCATTGGTGTGGATATCAAAGGGGCACGCATGTGGACCGGCGCAACTCAAGCTCTCAATGAAGGTCTGAAGAATGTGGCTTTCCTACGTACAAACATCGAAATTATTGATCGTTTCTTCGCTTCCGACGAGGTAAGCGAAATATGGCTGACATTTAGTGACCCACAGATGAGAAACGTTCATAAACGTCTAACAAGTACATTTTTCTTGCAGCGTTATCGTAATTTCCTCTCTGATGGAGGTATTATACACGTGAAGACCGACAGCAATTTTTTATTTACCTACACAACATCTATGATAGACCATAATCATCTTCCTCTCATATTCAAGACCGAAGATCTCTATGGATGCGAAATGGATGACATTACCAAAAAGATTCTCTCTATTCAGACTTACTATGAGAGCCAATGGATATCGAGAGGGCTGAATATTAAATATCTGAAATTTAATCTGCCACGCAATGGTACTCTTATGGAATCCGACATAGAGATTCCTATGGATGAATATCGCAGTTACAAAAGAGTAAGCCGGAGCGGAAAGACAACATCAAAATAAATTCATTATGACAATTTATCCCAAATTAATAATGGACGCGCTGGCAACAGTGACCTATGCAGGGACCAAGAAGAACCTTGTAGAAAGTAATATGGTGGCTGATAACCTGCGGATCGACGGCATGTCCGTATCTTTCTCTTTGATATTCGACCGTCCCACCGACCCATTTCTTAAATCTACAGTGAAAGCAGCTGAAGCGGCGATCCACTATCATGTGAGCAAAGATGTTCAAGTAAACATCGCTGTAGAGACGATCAAACAGGCCCGCCCGGAAGTAGGAAAACTACTTCCTCAGGTGAAAAACATCATTGCCGTCAGTAGCGGCAAAGGTGGTGTGGGCAAAAGTACAGTCTCTGCCAACCTTGCCATTGCCTTGGCAAAACTGGGGTATAAGGTAGGACTGCTCGACGCAGATATCTTCGGACCATCTGTCCCTAAGATGTTTCATCTTGAGGAAGAGCGGCCATTGGCAGTTGAGAAAGATGGTCGTGACCTGATCTTGCCTATAGAGAAATACGGTATCAAGGTACTTAGCATTGGTTTCTTCGTCAATCCGGACACCGCAACTCTCTGGCGTGGAGGTATGGCATCAAATGCTCTCAAACAGTTGATTGGCGATACAGATTGGGGTGAGCTCGATTACTTCATCCTTGATACGCCTCCGGGAACAAGTGATATCCACCTTACACTCCTTCAGACGCTCGCCATAACGGGTGCAGTTATTGTCAGCACGCCACAGAATGTGGCACTTGCAGACGCAAGAAAAGGTATTGACATGTACAGTAATGACAAGGTGAATGTTCCAATTCTTGGACTTATCGAGAATATGGCATGGTTTACTCCTGCGGAACTTCCTGAAAACAAATATTACATCTTTGGAAAAGATGGATGTAAGAACCTGGCCAAAGAGATGAACACGCCTCTTTTAGCCCAGATACCAATTGTTCAGAGTATTTGTGAAAGTGGTGACAAGGGAGAGCCAGCAGCCCTGAATATAGATACTGCCACAGGCCAGGCATTCCTATCATTAGCACAGGCTGTTATAACAGAAACAAACAGACGGAACAAAGATAAAGAACCTACGAAGATTGTTGATGTAAAGAAATAGATGATCATTTTATCATTTAAAGGCAGAAATAAAAACTCTGCCTTTTTATTTTATCCATACCTCATCATCTTCTCATTCTTCAGAGTCATTAATTGTTGCCGTCATGGAAATATTGAAATTTTGAGAGAGATTATCTAACAGGATTCTCCTTCCCTATCCTGCGATTATGGTCTTGGCATGATGATTATTATTTCGCCATTATCTTATGAAGGCGTTTATGCTTCTGAACAATCTTTTTTTTCTTCTTCATATAGCCCAGACGCTGAAGAGCATGTTTGCGTGATACGATAATCTGACGGCGATAAACGATACAAGCTGTTAGGAAATAGAACCCTACCTGAATCCAAAGAGCCTTATATTCAAATAAGACATCCTCAAGGTTGGCTCCAAGAGAATTGACCCGCATGTACGCATTAATACCAAAGGTGGATGGGAACAAGACAGAGACAGCCCGCCATCCACTCGGGATACTGCTAACCGGCCACGAAAGGCCCGAGATAAAGAACAGTGGCAACGAGGTAAATACAACCAGCAGGATGACATTCTCACGATATCTTACAAGACAGGAGATGGTCAGTGCAAAAAATACACATGCCAAAATATAGGGTACCATCACAGCAATAAGCGCCCCGGGATGAGCCAGTTCGAGAAAAGAAAAGATTTTAGGTACAACCAGAGCCAGGAATGTAGCCATCACAAGATAAATCATGAAATAGCACATTGACTTACCCAAAACGATCCGGAAGATACCATTGTAATGTCTGCTAACAGGAACAAGGTCTTTATAACGATTGCGTTCACGAGAGGTTCCTGCGGCAAGTCCTATACCTAACAAAAGAGTCTGCTGTATGATAAGCATCAATACCGGAGGCATGATAAAGCTGCCATAACCTGTTGACGGATTAAACATGGGTACATATTCGTAGTCCAAAGGAGTAGCAGCAATCTCATCTTCACGATCAGTGTAATTGCCCATACGCTCAACCTTAAGTTCCTTACCCATTTCAAGTGAAACATCTGTAACGGTAGTCTGCAAAGCTTTATAATATAAGATACCACTCATGTCACAGAAGATACTCACCGTTGACTGTTGAAGAGTATTGATTTTCTTGCTAAAATCGGACGGAATGTATATAATACCATGACATCCCTGATTACGCATGACCTCCTTAGCTTCATTAATATCGGTTGAGTAGCTTACAATCTTAAGATTCGGAGTGGCATCGCACTTACGTAGGAATTCACGGCTCATGAAACTGTGACTATTGTCAATAGCGACAATAGGAACCTCACGTACCACCTCATTATTATAAATCCAAGAATAGAGAAGAGGATAAAGTAGAGGAACAAGGAAAAAGAAGATAAGGACACCCTCATCGGTGAATGCCTGTTTCATCTCCTGAACCCAGATATAGCACATATCGTGTATACCTTGATTGATCTTATATAGGAATCCATCTCTCTTCATCGTTCTAAGGAATATATACATACTTAAGCATCACCTTCTTAAGGTTTGGCAATACCAGATAAGGCAGCATCATAAAGACAGTTAGCGTCCCATAATACGGCCATGCGTAAATCACCGGATACCCATTAAGTATCTGCATCTGATAAATCATAAAGTAGCTACGGAGCGGAAACAACCATGACAAAGCCTGAAGGGAAGGATCCATACTCGGTACCGGAAAGGCAAAGCCTGAGATAGAAAAGCTGAGAACTGACCATAAGGCACACATACTCATTGACATTCTGAGTGAAGGAAAGAGTCCGAACATAAAAATACCAAAAGCCTGACATGAAAGTACCATGACGGTACCTGCAATCATGACTGCACCAAAACTACACAGATGCGGGAAATGAAGATATTCGAAGAAATACCACTGATAGAAAAACGTTATCAGCAGAAACACGATTGTCTGAGGTAACATCTTACCGGCCATAGCGACATAGATATTGTTGTCCGCCATCTTCATCCACGACTTTGAGGTCTTGAACTTCAACTCTGTACCTATTGAATAGGTAGTCACGAGTAAAATAAATAACATGATACAGCCCGGTACAATGGTATTACTCAAATAAATATTGTAATTGATCCACGGATTACTCGTAGGATGGGTATCAATCTTTATCGGTTGTAGAACCGCCATAATCTGATCGTCAGTCAAACCCTTCATCTGCATGGTGGTCATAGATACCTTGCTTGATACAAGTGTTGATATCGTACGCATATCCCTGTAAAGTAAGGCACCCGGCATCAGTGTCCCATAACTCACATAAAAGGATACTTTCGGCTGACGGGCAGACAGCAGCTTATCTGTCGTCTGTTTCGGAATGTAATAAAACGCATAGATCTCACCCCGCTGAACAGCGCGTCTTGCCTCATTAAGGTTCGCGTAATGACTGATAATTTTTGTGGTCTGATATGAGTCAAGATTACGCACAAGAGCACGGGTAGTGGGAGTATTGTCCAGATCGACAACTCCAGCAGGGAGCTTATTAGGAAGTCCATCCTGCATCAACGAAGTAAAGAAAAAAATGACCAGTAGAGGGAACAGAACCATACAAAACGTGTATATCGGTGCTGTTGCCAATCTATGGCATTCTCGTTTTGTCAGTTGCCAACATTGTTGTAATATGCCGGTAATATTTAGCATTTTACTTTTCCTTATAAATCAGAGACATACCTGGTCTTAATCCGTCAAACTTGGTTATAGGACGAGCCTTAACCTCAAAAGTCTTGAGATCGTACTGACCGTTGGCCTTAGTAGCTTTCCATACAGCGTAACTGCCAAGATCCTTGATATAAGTAACTTTCATTTTTAATGTCTTGTTGAATGCTGGTGCAAATGCAGTAAAGGTTTCACCTACCTTTAATCCATTAAGTTGATCCTCACGTACATTAAAGGTTCCCCACATATCGCTCATGATAGATATGCTCATAATAGGAGAACCCGTACCTACAAGTTCACCTACCTTAGGATAAACCTCACTTACCTCACCTTCCATCTGTGCTATCTGTACAGTCTCATTAACATATGAGTTGACTTCCTGTACAGCACCCTTGGCTCTATTCACCTGAGCAGCAGCAGCCATTTTCTCCTCTTTACGAGAACCATTAACAGCCATCTGGTACTGACTCTTAGCAGCCAACTCTGAAGCCTGCATAGCCTTATAACTGGCATAGGCCTCATCGCGTTTCTGGGCACTCATTACGCCTTCGTCGAAGAGCCTTTTAACCCGGTTATATGATTTTTCAGCAATGTCCAATCCGGCTTTAGCCTGTTGCCACAACTGAAATGCCCCCTGTACCTGTTCTGAGCGGGCACCGTTCTTTGCCATTGCATCAATTGCCGCAGCAGCACTCTCTGCAGCCTCAGCTTGATTCAGTTTAGCCTTGATATCAGGAGCTTCAAGAATGGCGAGCGTATCCCCCACTTTCACATAATCACCCTCTTTGACACGTAATTCAAGAATACGTCCCGGAACCTTACTGGATACTCTGTACTCAGAGACTTCCACTTCGCCTTGAATAATATCAGGTGTTTTGCCGAGTACTAAGAAACCGATAACGGCAACGACTGCAACGACAATTGTCAATCCCAATACTGCAAGCAGTATATTGATGTGTTGTGATTTTGCTGACATTTTATTTTTATTGTAATACGCCAAGTGCTTTCTTCAAGTATACTTGCGTTAGTTTAACATCTATTTCTGCATCTATCTTTTGTGACTCAGCCTGAAGCCATGCGGTCTGAGCTTCCAATACGTTAGACGTAGGGATCACCCCTTCTTTAAACCCGAGAGTAGCGCAACGCAAGTTCTCGTCTGCGCGTTCTGTGTTTTTATTAGCCATGGCTAGCTTTTTGTTTGCCTCATTCACCTTGAAAGAACTTTGGTTTACCTGCAGTTCGATCTTTTCACGAGCATCAGCTAACTGCATATTGGCTATAACAGTCTGAGATTTTGCTGCTCTTACTTTATACTCTCCCTCCATCCAATGCCATACGGGAACACGAAGCAACACACCTACATTCCATATCCCAGCGAATTTCTTTTCGAACCCGTTGAACACATTAGGGTTTTGCACGGTATATCCGCCAAGAAGTACGATAGATGGCAAATTGTCTGAGCGAACTAGTTTCACATTCTGACGATTTATTTCTACCGCATTGTTGAGCATTCTTAATTCCGGGCGGTTTATTATAGCGGTTTCTACATCAGGATTAATATCCACGTTCACCTCCGTTAAATGATCCTTATCCTCATCCGTAAGAGTTATCGGCTCATTCATTGGAAGCCCGCAGAGCTGACAAAGTAGCATTTTTGAAAGTACCAGTCCGTCTTCCACTTGTGTAAGGGACATTTCCGCCTCATTTACTTTCACACTGACACTAAGTCCGTCAGCACGTGTTGCCACACCTTCTTTGATCATTTTCTGAACATCACCATTCAGCTTATTAACAAGATCACAATAGCTCTGTGCCAGATTCTTTTTATGTTTCAAAGATACGACAGTCCAATAAGCCTGGTCTATGTCCATCAATGTAGATTGCAGGGTAGCTTCGTTTTCGTTAGCAGCAATCCTCTCAAAGAATTTAGTAATATTATTGTATGCAGTAATCTTTCCTCCCATATAGACAGGTTGGGTAAGCATGATCGAAGCCATCCAAAAGTCACGTGTATCCGTATGGAAATCATCGACAATTTTCTGTCCCACATTATTAAGCGCAGTTGCGAATTTAGATCCCGCTGTAGACATAAGCTGACCAATGGATCCGGCCTGCTGAGCTGTTATCAGACCAGACTGAACCATCTCGGTTATCCAAGGTGTCATGTCCGAAGCCATTTTTGTAGTTACGGAAGTCCCCATGCTCTGGAGCGTTGCCTTCTGACCATCATTCAGAATAGATATTTCCTTGCTTGTACGCATATAAGTACCGGTAGCATCAATTGAAGGAAGATATTTCGTGTGGGCAGCCTTACGGTTATTGATCGCCACATCACGTTTTAACTTCGAGATATTCAACTCCTTGTTATTTCGTATGGCAAGGGCACGGCAACTGTCTAAGCTCAACAGGCGTTGAGCCACTGCAGGTAACATGATACCTACAAGCAAAAACACACCGACAATCCTATTCATTATACACATATAACGTTTGTATTATAATTTTATTATAATTATTCAAAAACGAAATTCTGAGAGCCAATCATATTTCCATCAGCAAAGATATTCACTCTATAGGTACCACCACTTAAGAATTCTGATACGTTCCAATAAGTTGTAACAGACTGTTCCTCACCATTATACTCAATAGTTTTCTTAATTGAGTAATCCAACTGTTTGTTTTCATAGGGGAACGTTCCTCCCGCAGACAACACGCTTCCTGTAGGGGTGGTTATTCTTACATAGATGGTCCTCATACCCGCTGAAGCTGTAATATTTTTAACAATACTGAACGAAACCTGCAACGATTTTGCATCTTTCATTTTCTTTGCCACTTTTCCTCGTTTATTTTTAACTACCATCTGAATACCGGTAGCATCGAGTTGCGCAGCTATCTGCATTTTTTCAGTTAATGACTGTTTCTCTGTATTTAAGCCTTCTATCTGTTTTGTTGCTTCCTGGTATTGTCCTTTTACACGTATATTCTCGTTCGTAAGGTTTTTATTCAGACGATTAAGCGAATCTATTTCGAGGATAAAGCCTCGCATAACGGCGCGAACGGTTGCAAGTTCTCGTTTCAGTCGTGTAATCTCGGCAGCATCAGTACTCTTTACATTTCTCAATTCAGCAAGAAGATGTTGGGTTTTCAACTGTTCATTCGTGAGTTGGGCGACGATAGAATCATTATTAATCTGTGTCTTCATCTCACTATATTGAGAAGCAAACTGCTGATACTCGTTCATCATCTCTTTTTTATCAAGATCGGCAAGTTGCTGCATCTCTTTGTTGTCCTTCTTCTGTTTATCCAGATTGATATAAAGATAAACCAAACCACCTATTAGAATTACGACCACTACGACTAGTGGAATAATGTACTTTTTCATATTAAATTTATCATTATTATTATAATGTGTGCAAATTTAGATTATTTCAGTGAATTGACAAAAAAATCTTAAAGTCAAATAATCTAATTCCGAATTATTTAGCATTTTTCATGAAAATATGACCATTGTTTAACACTAAACAAAAGTAATATTTTCAATAAAGATTGGTATGATCGTGAAGTAACGAATTTATTCCAATTTTAAAATAATTCCAATTTTATTTTGTTTTTTCGAGTTTAATATGCTATATTTGCCACATTAAAATGCGTTATGCTATGAAGAGAACTGGAGTACTTTATAGAATATGGGATTTATACTATGACGGCTTTACCCACATGAAGTTGGGTAAAACCTTGTGGCTTATTATAGCTATCAAGATCTTTATTATATTTTTTATTCTGAGATTGTTTTTCTTCAATGACTTTCTAAGTACGAAAGTTCATGACGGCGACAAGGCCACATACGTATCTAATCAACTTATCAATAGAGTAAAACATTAAAACGAACATAAAAAACTATGATTTTATGCAACATTGACGCCGGCACCATCGATTGGTCGAGAGCCCAGTTCGCTCTCACGGCAATTTATCACTGGCTTTTTGTCCCATTGACTTTAGGACTGGCCGTAATTATGGGCATTATGGAGACATGCTACTACCGTACAAAGAAGCAATTCTGGAAAGACACAGCCCGATTCTGGCAGAAACTTTTCGGTATCAATTTTGCGATGGGGGTGGCAACTGGTATTATTCTCGAATTTGAGTTTGGAACCAATTGGAGTAACTATTCATGGTTTGTTGGAGATATCTTCGGAGCACCTCTTGCAATTGAAGGTATCATTGCCTTCTTCATGGAGTCCACATTTGTGGCTGTGATGTTCTTTGGATGGAGCAAGGTTTCTCAAGGATTTCATTTAGCCTCAACATGGCTGACTGGAGCAGGAGCCACGATTTCAGCATGGTGGATACTCGTTGCCAATTCATGGATGCAGTATCCTGTAGGTCAAGAATTTAATGCTAACACCATGCGCAACGAGATGGTCAGTTTTGCAGATGTAGCGCTGTCGCCTGTTGCTATAGACAAGTTTTTCCATACAGTCATCTCCACATGGTTAGTAGGAGCAGTATTCGTTGTTGCCGTCAGCTGTTGGTATCTTATCCGCAAGCGTGAACAACAGATGGCTATTGCCAGTCTTAAGATTGGAGCTATCGTTGGTTTAGTATCCTCACTCCTAGCCATCCAGACAGGTGATAAATCGGCGTATCTGGTAGCGAAAACCCAGCCGATGAAACTTGCAGCAATGGAAAACTTGCATGATGGTGGTTATGGAGAAGGACTGAAAGTGATTGACGTCATGAACCCATTCAAACAACCAGACTACCAAAAAAGTCAGAATACGGATCTAAGTCTAAGGGTTCCAAAGATGCTCTCTGTACTTGCCACCCATACTACCGACGGATTTGTTCCAGGCATCAATGATATTATCAAAGGAGGTTACATACAGTCTGACGGCACCAAAGCTATCCCGCTTCAGGAAAAGATCACACGTGGGAAACGTGCGATCAACGCACTTTCCGATTACCGTTCAGCCAAAAAGGAAGGTGACAGCAATGCCATGTATCGCAATCTCAATATTCTCAAGGCAGACATGCCATTCTTCGGGTATGGTTATATCAAAGACTCCAGTGAGATCGTACCTTATATACCTATCTGTTTTTATGCCTTTAGGGTGATGGTTGGTCTTGGTGCATACTTTGTCCTCATGTTTGCCGTTATCTTATTTTTCGCCTACCGTAAAGATATCACGAAGACAAAATGGTTGCAATATATCGCACTCTGGTCGTTACCACTTATCTATATCGTAAGCGAATCTGGATGGCTTGTCTCGGAATTCGGGCGTCAACCGTGGACGATTCAGGACATGCTGCCAACATGTGCCGCAATATCCGATATCAACAGTAGTTCTGTGATTATCACATTTTTCGTTTTCCTTATCCTTTTCACGACTCTGCTTACAGTTGAGATCAATATTCTCTGCCATGCAATCAAGAAAGGACCGGAGAAAGGTGAATATCTAAAAGATTAAAAAAGAAAAATCATATACGACTATGACATACATCTGTTTACAACAATATTGGTGGTTCCTCATCTCCCTTTTAGGAGCCATCTTAGTATTTCTGCTTTTTGTTCAAGGCGGAAACTCTTTGATATTCACCATTGGTAAAAATGAAGAAGAGCGTCGACTGCTTATTAACAGTACAGGACGAAAATGGGAGCTCACCTTTACCACCCTAGTCACCTTTGGTGGTGCATTCTTTGCTTCATTTCCCCTATTCTACAGTACCAGCTTCGGTGGTGCCTATTGGTTGTGGATGTTGATACTGGTATCTTTCGTGCTTCAGGCTATCAGTTATGAGTTTCAGAATAAGCTCGGCAATTTTCTCGGAGTGAAACCTTTCCAGTGGTTTCTTGTCATCAACGGCATTCTCGGCCCATTGCTTCTTGGAGGAGCAGTTGCCACATTCTTTGATGGTTCCAACTTTTTTGTCAACAAGGAAAATATCACAAACAATCTGCACCCTGTTATCAGCAGTTGGGCTAATGCCAGCAACGGTCTAGATGCCCTTCTTGATCCATGGAACCTAGTGTTCGGTTTTGCCGTAATGTTTCTTGCCAGAGTTCTAGGTAGTCTCTATTTTATTAATAACATCAACGACAAGGAGATCCGTATCAAAAGCCGTCATCAGACGATGGTCAACGGTATCGCATTTTTAATACTTTTCCTTGCTTTTATCATCCGAACATTGCTCAAAGACGGTTTTGCCGTTAATCATGTCACCGGCGAGATATTCATGGAGCCTTACAAATACTTCACTAATTTCATCACCTTATGGTGGCTTCTGGTACTCTTCCTGGTAGGAGTCATATTAGTTCTTTTCGGTAGTATTAAGACCTATCTGTGCGAAACATTCCATAAGGGAATATGGTTTGTTGGTATTGGAGTGCTATTTGTTGTGTTAGCTCTGCTGATGAATGTAGGTTATAATGATACAGCATATTACCCGTCAACATGCGATTTACAGAGTTCACTCACACTGTCCAACAGTTGTAGCAGTGAATTTACCCTTCGCACCATGGCGTGGGTATCCCTGTTCATTCCTTTCGTACTGGCCTATATCATTTACGCATGGCGCGCCATTGATAAAAAGAAGATAGAGAAAGATGAGATTAAATCTGAGATTTCTTATTAAAAACCAGATTTATCGAGCATAAAAGGCAACTGCATTGAAACAGTTGCCTTTTATTCTTACTTTACTTTATCATATATCTTCATGGTCAGAGTAATATCGTACAATGCATCATGCAAGGAGTCAGCCTCCACATCGATGCCACAGTATTTTGCGACAGTGCTCAACTTGAAATTTTCCATTTCAGGACGTTTGTCTATCAGATATTTTGTTGCCATCACCATCACGTCAATACTATTCGACCAGAACCAACTGCCGAAAAACTTGTCGTTATTTTGAACAAACCAAGCCCTTAAAAACTGATTATCGAATGGAGCATTATTATATCCAGCGAGATAAAACTTATCATTTTTTTTAAATTTATCTACATACTTTCCGAGCAATCCAACGAACTTCTTATATACCACCTCCATCGGTTCATACTGCATAATCTGTTCCTTCGTCACTCCTGCAACATTCAGGGCTTCCTGCTCTATCATTGCATTTGGATTAGGTCGAACCCTGAAGTCAAAAGTTTCCTTTACTTCGCCGTTAATGACAACAGCACCACTAAGTTGATGAATACCATTCTTCCAGAAGCGCGTTCCGGTTGTCTCAATATCATAAAAAAGTATCTTCATATCGTTATTTTTCTAGTAGAAATTGATGTAAATTTATCTTAACACCCTGCAAATGTAGGTATTTTCTTTAAAAGCACCAAATTAATAGCGGAAGAATCATTCTTATGGAAACTGATAATCAGACAGTTTGTTCATACCGTGAATACCAAGATAACTTACCCGTTGACCACTCAGTATTACTGAACGGTGGTAATTAGATTCGTTATCATGCAGATTCAATTCAGTCCTTGCCGTTGAACGGTCTGTCAGACAAACAGACAACAGATGATCGGCATTTTTTTCGTCAGGTTTATCTGCAATGATAAGACTTTGTGTATACTCTGTTGGTACTGTGAAGACAGCGTAATTAATAGATTTTGTAGCTGCTCCAACGATATATCCTTTCACTTCAATGAAGGTTGTATTCGGTAATTTAATAGCAGAGTCGACTGAAATATATTCAGCATCATTGCCGGTTGATGGTTTAACGATGGTGGTATCTTCGTTATTCTTCTTTTCTCCGCCGTTATCACTCTTTTCTGGCAAGACAGCCTTTTCACACGACAGAAACGTGAGCATCATCAAAAATAAGATAAAAATATTACGCATTTTATTGAATATCAGTATTATTGTTAACCATTATCAAGAAATATACATCCAAATTATCTTTAATAGCGCTGCTATAAGGATGTTTTCTTCATACAAAGGTAATAAAAATTATTAATTAAAAGATCATTTTCACTATTTTTTATCTTCTATTTTTCCGTTTATCTAGTATATATTATTCATGTTTCGTTTTTTTTATTTAAATTTGCATGCCAGAACTAACACCTCATATTATGAAATCATTATCAAAAACGATTAGTATTATTACACTTGCATCAGCACAGGCATTGATTTTGCAGGCACAGTCTTTTACTTGGATCAAGAGTGTAGAGAAAGACACGTGGCAACAATCTACAGTTAAATTAATGACCGACCGCCATCAAGATGCAGATATCACTATTTCACAAGTTACTACAGGACCGGTATTCAAGGCTTGGGGAACCTGTTTTAATGAATTGGGCTGGGATGCACTCAACGCTCTCTCTGCTCAGGATCAGAAGACGGTCATGAGTAATTTGTTTTCTCCACAGGGAGACCTGCATTTCAACGTCGGTCGCATACCTATGAATGCGAATGATTATGCTCGTTCATGGTACAGTTGTGACAGTGTTGACGGTGACTTCTCGCTGAAATTTTTCAATATCGACCGCGACATGCAGACGTTAGTACCTTACATACATATCGCTCAGAAGTATAATCCGAACATGACATTCTGGGTATCACCATGGAGTCCACCTATATGGATGAAGACAAATCACCATTATGCCCAACATGCTTTGCCAACAAACGGACTGCGCAAAGAAGTGGAATGTCCCGCTTATCAAGTCGACCAATTTATTATGGAGCCACGATACCTCAATGCTTACGCCAACTATTTTTGTAAGTTTATCGATGCGTATAAAGAACAAAACATACCTATTGATATCATCATGTATCAGAACGAGGCATATTCATTCACTCCCTATCCCGGTTGCACATGGACAGCCAAAGCGTCAATACAATTTAACAAGGACTATCTTGGTCCGACCCTTGCCCGTCTTCATCCTGAAGTAGAACTGTATATTGGAACAATCAATAGCAATCGCTTTGATGTCATTGACTCTATTCTTGGCAACAATGGTATCAGGAAGTACGTAAAGGGAGTTGCCCTGCAATGGGAAGGGGGACAGATTCTCGGAAAGTTACGTGATAAATATCCTAATTACAAATATGTAATGAGCGAAAGCGAATGTGGATGGGGTGACTTCAGCTGGAAGGCTGCAGAACACACATTCAATCTCATGAGCCATTATCTAGCCAACGGATGTGAGACTTATACATTCTGGAATGCCATCATTGCAGACGACGGTTCCAGTACATGGGACTGGAAACAGAACGGATTGGTTCATGTAGACTCACACCAGAAGACATTCACTTATACACCAGAGTACTACAGTGCAAAACATTTCTGCCATTTCGTGACTGACGGTTCAAGACTAATAGCAAGTAAAGATGTAAATGGGAAAAAACCAGTGATGGTATTCATCACACCTAATCATAAGAAGGTTATCATTGCTGGTAACTTTAATAATACTCCTCAGTCACTGAATATAGCCATTGGGAAAAAACTCCTGAACGTATCTATGCCACCACATTCCTTCAACACATTCTGTGAGAAATAGGAATCAGGAATATCACCACAATAAAAACGGGCTGTCTCCATTCTTTAGTTTGGAAACAGCCCGTATATAAGCGTTATTTATGTTACTTTTAGAAGGCGACATTCATGTGGTCGCTAGAATACATCTTCAATACATTGTTAAAATACCTTTTTACATTCTCACTCTTAAACATTTTCTTAATCATCCTTTTCATAATCTTTTTACCTTTAAATTAAACTTTCTATTGTAAGGTGCATCTTCACACCCCTGTTATCCTTTTATCTTGTTTTCTGGTGCAAAGGTAATGCTTTTTTAATCATTTGTCAAGAGTATGTAGAGATTTGTGCGCGTTAACAGTGTTTTGTTGACCTATATCAACTAACAGGTAGTTTATTTGTGCTTCCGCATGATGTTACGAAGTTTTCCGTACTCGTCAAACGAATATCGTCCTGATAATATGATTGTTATCATGAGCGACAACATGGATGCCGTAAAAGTAATGACAATGATCATCATCTGATATTTGATAGCAATGCCCGGAGCACTGCCT
>DAIOSW010000046.1:0-15213 GCA_036752365.1 Prevotella sp. | reverse complement strand
CTTTAATATCATTAATCCCTATCTTATTTATTGAATCATCAATTATTCTATTATCTTCATCTGTCAATTTATCAAAGAATCCTGTGTACGGGCTTCTACCTAGTGATACTATCTCTCGCGCAGAAAAATGCTGTATATCAGGTTTTTCAGTAAGCACAATACCAATAGCCTTCGCTTTTTGGTGGTAGGTCATCTTTTTGATATCACTTCCATGGATGTAGGCATTTCCAGAAACAGGGGGTAGAAACCCTGCTAAAGTGCGCAATAAAGTACTCTTTCCTGAGCCATTTACGCCAATAAGACAAGTGAGGCTTCCTTCTGGAAGAGATGCATTAAGCAAGTTGCAAACCGTCTTTATGTTATCTTTTTCTTTGTAGCCAATGCACAAGTCGTTAATACTAATTGCCGATTCCATTTTGCAAATTTAATCATTCTTATGCAATACACAAAATAATTTAAGACAAAAAAGACCACTGTGGACAATCCGCAGTGGTCTTTAACCTTGTTTTATTATAAAAAAGAGTTTTGTCTTTATACAATACCTTGTGCCATCATTGCTTTAGCTACTTTCATAAATCCTGCAACGTTTGCTCCTTTAACGTAGTTTATATAACCATCAGGTTCTGTTCCGTATTTAACGCAATTCTCATGAATGTTAATCATGATATCTTCGTGGAGCATTTTGTCCACTTGCTCTGATGACCAACTCAGACGTTCTGAGTTCTGGCTCATTTCAAGACCGGATACTGCAACACCTCCTGCATTAGCTGCTTTGCCTGGAGCATAAAGGATCTTAGCATCTTGGAATACTTTGATTGCTTCTGGATTACATGGCATATTCGCTCCTTCACTTACAGCAAACACTCCGTTTGCAACGAGTTCCTTTGCTGCTTCTTCATTGATCTCATTTTGAGTTGCAGAAGGAAGAGCAATGTCAGCCTTCTCGAACCAAGGTTTAGCACCAGCAACATATTTTACACTATATTTATCGGCATACTCCTTGATACGTCCACGTTCAATATTCTTGAGTTCCTTGACGTATTCAAGTTTTTCACAGGTGATACCGTCTGGGTCATAGATGTAGCCGTCAGAGTCAGAAAGAGTTACACACTTACCGCCTAGTTCAATACATTTTTCAATTGTGTATTGAGCAACGTTACCTGAGCCAGAAACAAGAATGGTCTTACCCTTGATGTCGATGTTACGTGTTTTCAGCATTTCGCACAGGAAGTACACATTACCATAACCTGTAGCTTCTGGACGGATGAGTGATCCTCCGAATTCCAGTCCTTTACCAGTAAGGATACCACTCCATTCGTGAGTCAACTTTTTATATTGTCCGAACATAAAACCGATTTCACGGCCACCAACACCAATATCACCAGCTGGTACATCTACATCTGGACCAATATGACGATAGAGTTCATTCATAAAAGCCTGACAGAAACGCATAACTTCACCGCTGCTCTTACCACGTGCAGAGAAGTCAGAACCACCTTTTGCACCACCCATAGGTAATGTTGTCAGTGAGTTCTTGAATGTCTGTTCGAATGCCAAGAACTTCAAGATACCCAGGTTTACTGATTTGTGAAAACGAAGACCACCTTTGTACGGGCCTATAACATTATTGTGCTGGACACGGTATCCCATATTGGTTTGAACATTACCTTTGTCATCTACCCAAGAAACACGGAACTGGATGATACGATCTGGAATACATAAACGTTCAATAAGATTGGCCTTATCAAACTCAGGATGTTTGTTATACTCTTCCTCGATAGTTCCGAGAACTTGGCTAACAGCCTGAATGTACTCAGGCTCATTTGGAAAGCGTCTGCTAAGATCTTCCACGACTTTAATTGCATTCATAATACTTTTCTTTTGTTTGTTGTTTTTTGTAAAAATCTATTGTTTGAAGTTTGTGCTACAAAGTTAAACAATTCTTTTCTAAAAATGAACAAAAATAAATAAAAAAAGAAAGAAGGGTTTCATTTTGTCAATGAAATCCTTCTTTTATGCAATAAAATACAATTAATATATAAATATTGTTACTTATTGATTTTCTCCTTGCATTTGTAGACAAAAGCATCTATAACAGCTACTGCAGTAATATTTACAATATCGCGAACACTTGATTCGAAATCAGTGAAGTGTATCGGCTTGTTGAGTCCCATCTGGATCGGTCCAATTACTTCAGTTTCGGTACTCATAGCCTGAATCATTTTGTAGGTAGCATTAGCACTACTCAAATTCGGGAATACAAGTGTGTTGACATCCTTACCTTGAAGACGTGAGAATGGGTATTTGAGATCACGTAGTTGTTTGTTTAGTGCAAAGTTTACTTGCATCTCTCCATCTATAGCTAAGTCTGGATAATTCTTCTGCATATATTCAACAGCTTTGTGAACTTGTACAGGACTTCCTGACTCTTCTGTTCCGAAGTTGGAATATGATATCATAGAAATAACAGGCTTTGTATTAAAGAAACGAGCTGTCATTGCGCTTAATTTTGCAATATCAATAAGGGTATCAGCATCGGGGTGACGGTTGATGAGAGTATCGGCAACAAAGAACATGCCCTTATTCGAATTTAAGATATGCATAGTAGCGAAATGATTGTATTCCGGACGAATACCGATAACCTCTTTAGCAACCTTGATCGTATTGGAATATTTTGTGTAAAGACCAGTAATAAATGCATCAGCTTCTCCTGTTTCTACCATCATCATACCGAAATAGTTACGCTCGAACATTTTGTCATTAGCCTCTTGTATCGTGTAACCTTCACGTTGACGTTTGCTAGCTAAAATTCGCGCATAACGTTCACGACGTTCTGCTTCGCGGTCGTGGCGAAGATTCACAATTTCTATTCCGTCCAGACTTAACTCAAGTTCTTTTGCAAGTTTCTCGATACGTTCATCATTTCCCAATAAAATAGGAAAGCAAATTCCCTCAGATCTTGCTTGAACGGCAGCTTTAAGCATTGTAGGATGGATTCCTTCTGCGAAAACTACGCGCTGAGGATGGTTGCGTGCTGCGTCATATAGGTTCTGTGTGAGTTTTGATTCTTGCCCCATCATCTGTTTCAAGCTTTGACGATATGCATCCCAATCAGTTATTTCTTTACGTGCCACTCCACTTTCAATAGCAGCTTTGGCTACTGCAGTTGATACCTCTGTGATTAAACGGGGATCAACAGGTTTTGGAATGAAATATTTGGGGCCAAAAGTTAGGTTTGTTACATGGTAAGCTTCATTTACTACATCAGGAACCGGCTGCTTAGCAAGTTCTGCTATAGCGTATACGGCAGCAAGTTTCATCTCTTCGTTGATAGCTTTTGCATGGGTGTCGAGTGCACCTCTGAATATGTATGGAAAACCTATAACGTTGTTTATTTGATTAGGATAGTCAGAACGACCTGTACTCATAAGTACGTCGGGACGACTCTCAATAGCATCTTCATATGATATTTCTGGTACAGGGTTAGCAAGGGCAAATACAATAGGTTGTGATGCCATTGAACGGACCATATCTTGAGACAGTACATTCCCTTTTGATAATCCAACGAAAACATCAGAATCCTTAACAGCTTCTGCTAGCGTGTGAACATCAAGTCTGTCTGTAGCAAATTCTCTCTTTTGTTCGTTGAGGTCGGTACGGTCAGATGTGATAACACCTTTAGAGTCAAGCATCACAATATTTTCTTTCTTTGCACCTAGTGCCATGTATAATTTTGTACATGAGATGGCAGCAGCACCGGCACCGTTCACAACAATCTTAACCTTTGCTATATCTTTTCCATTTACCTCAAGAGCGTTCTTAAGTCCTGCAGCAGAAATGATGGCTGTACCATGCTGGTCGTCATGCATGACAGGAATGTCTAATTCAGCTTTGAGACGTTGTTCTATCTTAAAGCACTCAGGAGCCTTGATGTCTTCGAGATTAATACCACCGAATGTCGGAGCGATAGCCTTTACTGCCTCAACAAATTTGTCCGGGTCCTTCTCATTGACTTCAATGTCAAATACGTCAATTCCTCCATAGATCTTAAATAGAAGTCCCTTACCTTCCATAACCGGCTTACCACTTACAGCCCCAATATCACCAAGTCCAAGTACAGCTGTACCGTTACTGATAACAGCAACAAGATTACCTTTGTCGGTATACTTGTATGCATCATCAGGATTTTTCTCAATTTCGAGACATGGCTCAGCAACACCTGGTGAATAAGCTAAACTTAAATCCGTTTGGGTACGGTAAGGTTTGGTAGGAACGACTTCAATCTTTCCTGGTTTGCCCTGTGAATGATAGAGTAGGGCGGCCTCTTTTGTGATTTTTACCATCTTGCGTATTATTTTAGTTCTCGTACTAACGTAGTATTAATATTATCTTTTCCATTTATAATTCAAATTTTAGGTATTCTCTCAAATTGATGACAAAGATAGTAAAAAACTTATTATAATGAATAGTTTTTTTAATTTATTTAGTAACTTTGCCGCCTGTTAGAATATATATGCAAGATATTAATAAATTACCGCCTCACCGTCAGTCTTTGAGTGAGAAAATATTGCAGACAGCTTTGTGTGCATTTAAGTCACAAGGAGTAAGGGCAGTTAAGATGGACGATATTGCAAAGCGTCTGTCAATATCTAAACGTACTTTATATGAAGTGTTCTCAAATAAGGAAGATCTTCTTTTCGAAGTAGTAAAAAGAGAAAAACAGCAAACACGTGCTTTTATGACTGATCTTGCAGCGCATAACTGTAATGTTATGGAGCAGATTATCGCTTTTTATAAGATTAAGGATGAAGAGTTGAGAACTACGAATGCTGCTTTTTATGAAGATATCCATCGATATCCTCGCATCATAAGATTTCTTAAAAGTCAGCATGAAAATTCTGCAGATAGTGCTCGTGAGTTTTTTCAAAGAGGTGTCGATGATGGTTATTTCAGAGCAGATGTAAACTATGATATTGTTAGTTTAATGGCGGAGGTTGAGGTTAATTACACAATGTCGAGCAAATTTTACAAGAAATTTTCCCTTTTAGATATTTATAAAAGTATAGTTCTTGTATCAATACGTGGATTTTGTACTCCTAAGGGACTGAAAATGTTGGAAGAACATATTGAAAAGAATACAAAAATCTAAATACGAATCAATTTAGTCATATCATATACTTTTTATCCATGAAGTTGTTTGTGAAATCTAAATAGTTTTCACTTGAATTAGTTTTGCCATAAAATTAGTGTAATATATAGTACCATAAATAGTTGAGTATAATTTATTGGTGAAAATATTCAGAGGATAGATGATTATTAATTTTAATGTTCGCGCGCGAACATATTTTTATGTATCTATCATACTTGTCATTAGGTCTGAATCTTTCTAATTATATTTTTTGTCAAGTCTCTCATACCTTACTTTTTATTACTCCAATTGACTATAAACACAAAAAAAAAGGAAGAAATGGACGATTTTTAGTTTTTATTGTTAACTTTGTACCGGTTTAAATTACTTTAGTATGACTTTAATTATCGTTTCCATAATGCTTTTTGGTTTTTTACTTATTTCGACAAGTAATGTAACCAAAATAAACAAGTCTGCTGTGGCTATGTTTATGGGTACGGTAGGCTGGGTTCTTTATATTTGTTATGGTGCAGATTTCGTAAACAGTCAACATCCTGCCGATTATCGTGATTTTTTAGCAGGCTCATTGTCTACAAGCGATTCTGTAAAATTGTTCATATCTCAAAACGTCTTCTTGAAATATGTAGGAAAAGGCGCTGAAATAGTTCTTTTTCTTCTTTCAACAATGACTATTGTTGAAATTCTAGACAATAATGGCTGTTTTGATTTTATCACAGAATTGTTGCGAACTCGTAACAGTCGTAGGCTTTTGTGGGTAATGACATCTATCACATTTCTTCTTTCTGCTAATCTTGATAATTTGACTACGGCCACTATGATGTTAGTAATTATGCATAGTATAGTACCTAATAGACGGCAGAGAATGGAATATGGATGTGCTATAGTGTTAGCCGCAAATTGTGGAGGATGTTTCACCGTAATAGGTGATCCTACCGGTCTGGTACTTTGGGATATAGGTGCTGTGACGGCAACAAATTTCTCAGCTTCTTTATTTCTTCCATCATTAGTTGCTTGGCTGGTCCCAACTTTCTTGATCGGGAGAAGATTACCTGACCGTTTGGATTTGGAATGGGTTACACCTCCTTATCGCGGTGATGACACCAACCTTAATAGATGGCAGAGGCTTCTCATGCTTATCGTTGGTATTGGTGGATTATGGTTCATACCGACATTTCATAATATAACAAAACTCAGTCCTTTTCTTGGCGCTCTTTGTGTCCTGTCATTCTTATGGATAGTGAATGAAGTGTGTAATCGTAAACTGATGAATTCAGATCAGATGATACAACGCAGGGTTCCACGAGTTCTTCAATACGGGAGTATCCAGTTGTCCTTGTTTGTGTTAGGAATAATGTTCGCAGTTGGGGTTGTGCAAGAGACTGGTGTCTTGGAGCAGTTCGCGTCGTGGTTGGATTTAAATGTTCATAATGTATATATCGTAGGCGTTTTTTCCGGATTATTAAGTACGGTTCTTGATAATTTTGCCACAGCGATGAGCTCATTCTCATTATATCAGTTGATTGATGTAAACCACCTCTCTCGTTGGGCTGATAGTGACTATATGAGTGCTTTTGTTCAGAATGGAATTTATTGGAAGATTATAGCATATTTTACTGCGACAGGAAGCTGTCTGCTCTCTATTGGTTCTATGGGCGGTCTAGCCCTGATGAAGATGGAACGGATACATCTTGGATGGTATGTCAAGAATATTACAAACAAGGTATTGCTTGGACTCATTCTGGGATTCGTGGTATTATATGTGCAACTCACATATTTCTAACTATAGATATTATTGAATTCTTATTTTTAATAGGTCAGGAAAATTATGGCAAAAATCAAAACTATTGGGATTTTAACTTCAGGAGGGGACGCTCCAGGTATGAACGCTGCTATTCGTGCCGTAACAAGAGCTGGAATAAGTAACGGATTTAAAATTAAAGCAATTTATCGTGGTTATGACGGCTTGATAAATGGCGAAGTAAAACCATTTACGACTGAGAATGTCAGTGGTATTATCCAGATGGGCGGTACCATACTAAAAACAGCCCGTAGCAGTGAATTTGTAACCGATGAAGGTCAACAAAAGGCATATGATACGATGGTGAAAGAGGGTATAGATGCCCTTGTCATTATTGGTGGTAATGGTTCACTGACTGGGGCCAAGGTGTTTGCTGCCAAGTTTGACGTGTGCTGTATTGGCCTTCCTGGTACCATAGATAATGACCTTTACGGTACTGATTCAACTATAGGTTATGATACAACCCTAAATACTATTGTTGAATGTGTTGACCGTATACGTGATACGGCCCAGAGTCACGAACGTATTTTCTTTGTTGAGGTGATGGGTCGTGATGCCGGATTTTTAGCCCAGAATAGTGCAATTGCCAGTGGAGCAGAAGCTGCTATTATTCCAGAGGACTCTACAGATGTTGACCAGTTGTCCCGTTTCCTTGAAAGAGGTATTCGTAAGAGTAAACGCTCATGTATCGTCATTGTTAGTGAAAGTCCAAAATGTGGTGCTTTGTATTATGCAGATCGTGTGCGAAAAGAATATCCAAATTATGATGTGAGAGTGTCTATCTTAGGGCATCTGCAACGTGGAGGAAGTCCTTCTGCTCATGACCGTATACTTGCAAGTCGTACCGGATTTGGTGCTATTGAGGCTATTATGCAGGGACAACGTAACATTATGGTTGGAGTACGAAATAACGAAGTCGTTTATGTCCCCTTCAGTGATGCTATACGTACTGATAAACCTTTAGATATGAAACTAATTCAAGTTCTTGATGAACTAAGTATATAATTATTAGTATATTTATTGGCAAAAATGTTCTTTTTATAAATAATTCCAAATTCACTTTTGGCAGTTTCAAATAAATTGTTAACTTTGCATATTAATATTGATAAACATATTAAATTAAAGCTTATGTCACAGATTAACGGACACATTTCTCAGATAATCGGTCCTGTTGTCGATGTTTATTTCGACACAAAAGGTCAAAATGCTGAGGAGGTGTTGCCAAAGATACACGAAGCTCTGAAGATAGACCGTGAAGACGGACGTGAACTTATTGTCGAAGTGCAGCAGCATATCGGCGAAGATACTGTTCGTACTGTCGCAATGGATAATACTGACGGACTTAGACGTGGTCTGGTGGCTATTCCGACAGGTGGGCCAATAACAATGCCTTGTGGTGATCAAATTAAAGGTCGTATGATGAACGTCATCGGACAGCCTATCGATGGTATGAAACCATTATCAATGGAGGGTGCCTATCCTATTCATAGGGAACCGCCTAAGTTTGAGGATCTTTCAACCCAGAAGGAGATGCTTGCTACGGGTATTAAAGTCATCGACCTTCTTGAACCTTATATGAAAGGTGGTAAAATTGGATTATTTGGTGGCGCCGGTGTAGGTAAGACCGTTCTCATTATGGAACTTATTAATAACATAGCCAAAGGTCATAACGGATATTCTGTGTTTGCCGGAGTGGGTGAGCGTACTCGTGAAGGTAATGATCTTATCCGTGACATGCTTGATAGTGGTGTTGTTCGTTATGGAGAAAAATTCAGAAAGGCGATGGATGAAGGAAAATGGGACCTTTCGCTTGTTGATCCAGAGGAGGTACAAAAGAGTCAAGCAACACTTGTCTATGGTCAGATGAATGAACCGCCGGGTGCACGTGCATCTGTTGCCTTATCCGGTCTTACTGTTGCAGAACAGTTCCGTGATCATGGTGGTAAGAATGGAGAACCTGCAGATATCATGTTCTTTATTGATAATATATTTCGTTTCACCCAGGCAGGTTCTGAGGTATCCGCTCTTCTAGGTCGTATGCCGTCAGCTGTAGGTTATCAGCCAACTCTTGCCAGTGAGATGGGTGTTATGCAGGAGCGAATTACTTCAACAAAGCGTGGTTCCATTACATCAGTTCAGGCTGTTTATGTACCTGCTGACGATTTGACCGACCCAGCTCCTGCTACAACCTTTACACACCTTGATGCAACCACTGAACTTAGTCGTAAAATTACCGAACTTGGTATTTATCCGGCTGTTGATCCATTAGGTTCTACCAGTCGTATTCTCGATCCGATGATTGTTGGTAAGGCACATTATGAAACGGCACAGCGTGTAAAAGAGATATTGCAACGTTACAAGGAATTGCAGGATATTATTGCTATTCTGGGTATGGATGAATTAAGTGATGAAGATAAGTTGACGGTCAATCGTGCACGTCGTGTTCAACGTTTCTTAAGCCAACCATTTACCGTAGCAGAACAATTTACTGGTATTAAAGGTGCTATGGTCTCAATAGAAGATTGCATCAAAGGATTTAATATGATATTGGATGGTGAGGTTGATGATCTTCCAGAGCAGGCTTTTCTTAACGTTGGAACAATTGAGGATGCAATTGAGAAGGGTAAGAAACTTCTTGAGGCAGCGAAAGGCAATTAATAAAAACAGTATCTATGAGTCTGAAATTAAAAATTATTTCTCCTGAACGCATCGTCTTCAGTGGTGAAGTTGATAGCATAAAGGTACCTGGAACAAATGGTCAATTTGAAGTGTTGAATAATCATGCTCCAATAATCTCGTCTCTGGGTAAAGGATTCGTTGAATATTCGTTTAATGGAGGTAAAAATCAGTTTGAAGTGAGTGGTGGATTTATCGAAGTAAAAGATAATGATGTATCTCTTTGCGTCGAGACTCCATCATCCCTAGTGTAATAGAAGGCGATATGAATATTCTCGAAATAGTGTTATCACTAGCATTCTTTACGCTACTGGGAACAATTTATATTGTCGGTTATAACTTCTTCAAAAAACGAAAACCTGAGTATTTCGTATACTTCTATCTGATATTTGCTGTCGTAAGATTATTATTAGTCGGATCTGTCATACTTGTTTATGCGTTATCTGTCGAAAGTAGACCACAAGTTGTACATTTCGCTATAATGTTTATTATCATGTATGTGGTGATGATGGCAGTTACACTTTCTTTAAAACATTAATAACATGAAATATATAAAACAACTGCTATGCATTTCTTTGTTGTTGTTTATGATGACACCGATTTTTGCTTCAGAGAAGCAAGAGGGAGGTGGCTTAGACACAAAGGGAGTGGTTATGGGGCATATTAAAGATTCATACAACTGGCATATCACCAATATTGGTGATAAACCCGTAGTTATCGATCTGCCTATAATCGTTTATAGTAGTACGGGGTGGCATCTATTCAGTAGTGCCCAATTCCCAGAAGAAGCAGATGCAAAAGGATATCGACGTGGCCCATATAACCTGGTCATCCCTGAAGTGGGTGATAATGCAGGAAAGATTGTTGAGCTTGGAAGCTCTAACACCGAGACAAGACCCTTTGATATTTCTATAACAAAGACGGTTACTACCATGTTCATTGATTCCATACTTCTGTTGTTGTGCATTCTGTTGCCTGCAAGATGGTATAAGAATCACAAGGCAAGTGATCCGGCTCCTAAGGGATTTACAGGCTTTATTGAGATGTTCATCATGTATGTTCAAGATGATATCATCAAGCCTGGAGTGGGCCAAGGATATGAAAAATATTCTCCTTATCTGTTAACGTGTTTCTTCTTTATCTTTACATGTAATATTATGGGTTTGATGCCATTCCCGCCAGGAGGTGGTAATGTAACGGGTAATATCGCAATTACCTTCTTTTTAGCTTTATGCACATTCCTTATTACCCAGTTTAGTGGTAATAAACATTATTGGAAGGATATATTTTGGCCAGAGGTACCTTTGTTGCTTAAAGCACCGATACCATTGATTCCGGTTATAGAGTTTGTTGGAATATTAACGAAGCCATTTGCCTTGATGATTCGTCTTCTTGCCAATATGATGGCGGGACATGCTATAGCACTTGCGCTTACTTGCCTGATTTTTGTCGTAGCAAGTAAAGCTCTTGGTCTTTTGATAGGAATGACAACAATGAGTATTTTACTGAGCATATTCATGATGTGCCTTGAGGTTCTGGTATGCTTTATTCAATCAATGGTTTTCACTATGCTTAGTGCAACCTTCATTGGACTGGCTAGGGCAGTACCTGATGAAGAGTAAAATAGATTAGAAATAGATAAAATAAAACAATTTAAAAAATTAAGATTATGTTATTATCATTATTATTAGCAGCAGACGGTGTTGCAAAATTAGGTGGCGCTCTTGGCGCTGGTTTAGCTGCAATTGGTGCAGGTATTGGTATCGGTCGTATTGGTAGTAGTGCAATGGATGCGATGGCTCGCCAGCCTGAAGTTATTAATAAACTTTTCACCAACATGATTGTTGCTGCCGCTCTTATTGAGGGTGTAGCTTTGTTCGCAGCCGTTATCGGATTTTTGTGTCTATAATAATAAATCTTATAACGTCAATTAAAGCGTATGGATTTATTAATTCCTAGCACAGGTCTGCTTTTTTGGATGACCATCACTTTCTTGGTGGTTCTAGGCTTGTTGTGGAAGTTCGGTTTCCCTGTCATCATCAAGATGGTCAATGAACGTAAGAAGTACATTGATGAGAGTTTAGAAAAAGCACATGATGCGAACCAAAAACTTGCCAACATAAAAGTTGAAGGAGAAAAACTGTTGCAGGATGCTCGTGAGAAACAGGCTCAGATTCTCAAAGAAGCTGTAGCCACCCGCGATGCGATAGTCAGTCAGGCTCAAGATAAAGCCAAGGCAGAAGGTGCGAAGATCTTATCAGAAGCAAAAGCAGAGATTGAGACCGAGAAGCAGAATGCCATCCGCGATATTCGCAGCCAGGTGGCCGAACTGAGTGTAATGATTGCAGGTAAAGTTCTACGTCAGGATCTCAGTGATAATAAGCAACAGATGGATATGATTGATCGTCTTCTGGATGAAGTTGCTGTTGAAAACAATAATAAGGATTAAGGTATGGATATAGGAATAGTATCGGTTAGATACGCTCGGGCACTACTAAAAAGCAGTATCGATGCAAAGATCGAGAACAAGGTGTATCAAGAGATGATAACCCTTGCAAAGAGCTATATTGAAGTGCCTGATCTGAAAAAGACTATAGATAACCCGATGTTGGCTAATGATAAGAAACAAGAACTTATAGAGACGGCGTGTGGCGGAAATGTTTCTCCGCTAACACATCGGTTTGTTACTCTTGTGTTAAAGGAACTCAGGGTTAATTTCTTGCAGTTCATGGCAAATTCTTATATCAGCCTTTACCGTCAACAACAGAATATCACCCGTGGAAAACTTATAACTGCCGTTGCTGTCAACTCTGCTACAGAGCAGAAGATGAAACAGCTGGTAGAGAGTAAAACTAGAGGTACTGTAGAGTTCGAGACAGAAGTGAATCCCGATATTATCGGAGGTTTTATTCTGGAATACGATACTTATAGAATGGATGCAAGTGTTTCATCACAGTTGCGTACAATTCTTAAGCAGTTAAAGCATAATAATTAAAAAGAAACAAAATGTCAGAGAAAATAAAACCTAGCGAAGTATCCGAAGTACTTCTTAAGCAACTTCAGGGGTTGGGTTCGGACCAAAATTTTGATGAAGTTGGTACCGTTCTCAACGTTGGTGATGGTGTAGCTCGTATTTACGGTCTACGTAATGCCGAAGCAAACGAGTTGCTTGAGTTTGAAAATGGTACTATGGCTATTGTGATGAATCTAGAGGAAGATAATGTCGGTTGTGTGCTTCTGGGTTCGTCTACAGGTATTAAAGAAGGAATGTCGGTAAAACGTACCGGTCGTATTTCCTCTATCCGTGTCTGTGATGACATGCTCGGACGTGTCATTAATCCATTAGGACAACCGATTGATGGTAAGGGGGATTTCGACTTATCAAAATCTTTTGAGATGCCTCTTGACCGTAAGGCTCCTGGAGTAATTTACCGTCAGCCGGTAAAAGAACCATTGCAGACCGGCCTTAAAGCTGTCGATTCGATGATCCCTATTGGCCGTGGACAGCGCGAGCTTATCATTGGAGACCGTCAGACTGGAAAGACAGCTATTGCCATTGATACCATTATCAATCAGAAAGATAATTATGAAGCAGGAACTCCTGTATATTGTATATATGTAGCTATTGGACAAAAAGCAAGTACAGTTGCTGCCACCATGAACATCTTGAAAGAGAGGGGAGCTATGCCGTATACCATCATCGTTTCAGCTACAGCTGCAGATCCTGCTGCTATGCAATATTATGCTCCATTTGCCGGTGCTGCTATCGGAGAATATTTCCGTGATCGTGGTATGGCTGCTCTTGTTGTATTTGATGATTTATCAAAACAGGCTGTTGCTTATCGTGAAGTTTCACTTATACTTCGACGTCCTTCAGGACGTGAAGCTTATCCTGGTGATGTCTTCTATCTCCATAGCCGTCTTCTAGAACGTGCTGCACGTATTAATGATCAGCAGGAGGTTGCTGAGAATATGAATGACCTGCCTGAATGTATGAAAGGTCATGTTAAAGGTGGTGGTTCTCTTACTGCGCTTCCAATTATTGAAACACAAGCAGGTGACGTTTCTGCATATATTCCAACCAATGTGATTTCTATTACTGATGGTCAGATATATCTTGAGACCGATTTGTTTAATCAGGGTTTCCGTCCTGCTATCAATGTAGGTATTTCGGTAAGCCGTGTCGGTGGATCCGCTCAGATAAAAAGTATGAAGAAGGTTGCCGGAACATTGAAGATTGATATGGCGCAGTATCGTGAGTTAGAGTCTTTCTCTAAGTTCTCGAGTGACATGGATGCCGTTACTGCGATGACTCTTGATCGTGGTCGTAAGAATAATCAGCTTCTTATCCAGCCTCAATATTCTCCAATGCCAGTAGGTGAGCAGATTGCGATCTTGTATTGCGGTACTCACGGACTAATGCGTGACGTGCCTATTGATCATGTTCGTGAATGTCAGGATACTTTCCTTGAGAAATTACGTTCGCAGTACAAAGAGACTGTTCTTGATGTGCTTGCTTCTGGTAATATTACCGATGATGTAACGAAGATTATTGAGGATATAATGGCTGACATTGCCGGTCAGTATAAACAGTAACAGCTTATGTCGTCACTCAAAGAGATAAAAGGTCGAATAGCCTCAGTCAGCAGTACTCGTAAGATTACGAGTGCTATGAAGATGGTTGCATCTTCCAAGTTACATCACGCACAGTTGATGATAGAGAATATGCTTCCATACGAGCGCCAGCTTGATCATATATTGAAGACATTTTTGCAGTCTGGTGCTGACATACCTCCAATTCTAAGCATTAAACGTCCGGTAAAACGGGTTGGGCTTGTTGTATACTCGTCAAATAGCAGCCTCTGTGGTGGATTTAATGGAAATGTCATCAAGCAGATGATGACGTTTCTTGATGACTACAAGTATTTAGGCAAGGAAAACATTCTTATTTATCCGATTGGCCGTAAAGTTGCAGAGAAGGTAGTAAAATTAGGATATCAAAAACAGGGAGATTATAATGACCTCGCTGACAAGCCTAATGCCAATCAATGTACGATGATTGCCGAGGATCTAATGAAAAAGTATGTATCTGGAGATGTGGACAAGGTTGAAATTATCTATCACCATTTCCGTAGTGCAGCTTCTCAAACATTGGAACGTCAGGTATTTATGCCGATAGATATTACATCACCTTTAGATGACGATGAACGTGATCTTTCTTCACAAAAGGCCTCTGCCGCTGCACAGAAATATCTGAAGGCTAAGGGAGGACCAACGACACTTGGTAAAGTTCAACATAAAGCGGAACCGAAAATAGATCTTAAGACAGACTTTATTGTCGAACCTGATATCAGAACTGTTCTTCGTGAACTGGTGCCCAAAGAATTGCATCTTAAATTATATACAGCTTTACTTGACAGTAATGCCAGTGAGCATGCAGCGCGTATGGTAGCCATGCAAACTGCTACAGATAATGCTGATGAACTATTGCGTGGTCTTAATCTGCAATATAACAAAAGTAGACAACAAGCAATCACAAATGAGCTCCTTGATATTGTTGGAGGTAGTTCAAACTGATTCTTATTTAATA
>DAIOSW010000045.1:0-15460 GCA_036752365.1 Prevotella sp. | reverse complement strand
AAATTATGATTAGACTATTATTAGTAGAAGACGATGGCAACCTGGCATATATTGTTAAAAGTAGTCTCGAGGAGATTATCGAAGGTTATGAGGTAACAACGGCAGGCAACGGTGTCGAGGGACTAAAAGCATGGAAGGAGATGAAACCTGATATCATTATCTCTGACGTTGACATGCCTATCATGAATGGTTTCGAGATGGTTAAGCTGATACGTGAGACTGATAAGGACACACCTATTCTCTTTGCCTCTGCACTAACCACGCCCAAGGACGTTACATCGGGATACAAACTGGGTGTCAACAACTATGTAAAGAAACCTTTTGTTCCTGAGGAACTCGACGCACATATCCATGCTATATTAAAACTGAAGAATGGTGAAAAGCTACGTGACGAAAGCAACATATTCTCTCTGGGACAGTATGAGTTTGATTCCAGCAATTCCACTCTGACGCGTGAGGGAAAGATAAAACCGCTTACCGCACGTGAAGCCGGAATTCTCACCATGCTTTGCAAAAACAAAAACAACGTGGTGAAACGGGAGAATATTCTTAGTGAATACTGGAATACTGAAGACGATTTCTTTGCTTCACGGAGCCTTGACGTATTCGTGACAAAACTTCGCAAGATACTGGAGGATGAACCTGCCGTAGAGATAAGGACAGTAAGAGGCGTAGGGCTGATGCTTTCAATCAACAGACAATGACCGACAACTGATCTATCAGTTATGCTGATCTATCTTAAGCCATTTCTGAATACGATGAGTTAATGACTTGCTGATATTTGAGAAGTTACCACATTTAAGATTAAGATAAAGTTCCTCAAAAGAACGAGAAACTTTGATCCACGGGTGATCCCACCCCATCATCCGGAAGATTCTTTCCTTATAGTCCACATCCTCCATCACATATCGAGGATGCTTGAGTGGAGCTTCTATTTCATACCTTTTCATCGTGAATATCCGCCGAAGTCCATGCGGCATGATATCCAATGAAGAGCCATAATGAGTTGAGTTACCGATCGCCCCGAGATTATTAATCATATTTCTGGCTGGAACAATACTTAAGCCGGAGTTAAAGACAAAAGATGATTCGAATATCGTTTCATAAAAAGCCTTACCGTGCTCACGATGACGCTGGCAACGGTAGATAAGATCGCTACGATACTTATGAGCCTTGATCATTGAACGCATCTTCTTCATATTAAAATCATCGTCAAGGAAGGTATAATGTTCGTCCCATTGATCGAGCACCCGCCTCCAGCTTGCCCATCCCCAGATAGAAAATGTGGTAGCAAAGAAGTAATCATAAGGCATATCCGGTGTGATCTCCTCAGGATTGAAACCGGCAATCATGGAAATCCGCTCATCATTCTCATATTTGTCGAGCATCTCTTTACAAAAAGAGAAAAAAGACACTGACGGTACATCATCATCCTCAAGCACAATACACTTATCAACAACAGAGAAGGCCCATTTCTGTGAGATAAACTCGGAGGGGTCACAGCCGTAATTCTTCTCCTGATACATGCGATGAACCTCACACTCCCAGTCAACCTGTTCTACGACGTCCCTACAAGCCTGAATTCCAGCCATATCCTGCTCTCCCCGAGGTCCGTCCTGATAGAGAAACAACTTGGAGGGACGAGCCTTCTTTACCTGCTCAAAGACCTGTGAAAGAGATTCGGGACGGTTGAAGAAAAGCATCAGTACCGCCACGTCAACTGAATATGGATATGAATTTTTCATTCTGTCTCAATTATTAACAGAACAAAGTTAATGTAAAAATAAGAATTACACAAGACAAAATTAATAAAATGACTATAAAATCGCTGAAATAGTTTTTTTTTTATAATTTTGCATGCGATAAAATAATATACATGAGCAAAAATACATATCATTCCATCGATATCGCAAAGATTGTAGCAGCCCTGTTTGTTGTCAGCATCCATTCGGAACCTTTCTCTAATTTGCCTAAAGACATCATTGTCGATATCTTTGCCCGAATAGCCGTTCCCTTCTTTTTCGTCACAAGTGCTTTTTTCTTTTTCAAACGCAAACCTGACATGGATGCGTTGAAGCATTATGAGAAAAGACTTGCCAAACTGTACCTTTTCTGGTTTATTATAGGATTCCCGCTAATCATTCTCCACAAATTTATAGAACCTAATGAATCTTTTTCCATCAATTTGTTCAATCTACTTAAAGAATTTATTTTTGGTTCCACATTTGGAGGTTCATGGTTCATTATGGTGCTGATAGAAGGTGTACCCATCGTCTACTTTTTATCCAGAAAAATATCAACCGCATCTATTATCGCCATAGGAGTTCTACTATATGCAGTTGCTGTTTCATTCTCTTATTATCACAACTTCCTTCCTGCTGACATTCAACATATTGCAGATCTATATCCTAAGGTACTGAAATCAGGCATTGCAAACAGTTTTATGTCTGCTTTCCTATTCATAGCTACCGGCAAGGTCATGGCAGAAAACGAGGATCGCATACGCAACTTCTCACGCGCCAAAGTAAATATCATGCTGACGGTTTCCCTCATCTTTTCATTCATCGAGGTTCTAACAGTGAAACACATGGACACACCTTCCTCCACCGACATCTTCTTCTGTCTTCCTGCCCTTTCTCTGACGATATTTATGTTTATACTTCAAAATGAAACTTATAAAGACCTCAACTACATGAGATTCAGAAATACAAGCACAATCATCTATTTCTCACATTTCATTTTTGTATTCTTTTTTGTCATCATTAATAAGCATATAACGCCTGTAAACCCCATCCTCAAATATTTTATGGTAGTGACTTTATGCCTTATGCTGTCATACCTGTTCATAAAACTGTCAGAAAAAGAAAAATTCAAATGGATCAAGTTCGGTTTCTAAACCGGTAAAACGACAACAAATATTCCCAGAATGAAAAAGCCATTTTTACTATTAGTTCCCGCAGGAGGACTTGCCAACAGGATGAGAGCGATCGTATCAGCATATTCGCTTGCAAAGATCACCGGCAGTCACGTTCAGGTCGTCTGGTTCAAGGATTGGGCTCTCTATTCTCCTTTTAAGGAGATCTTTATGCCGATAGATGAAGATATCATTTCATTACGTGAAGCAAACATTTTCGATCATCTTGTCAACGACCGACCGAGAAAAAAGAATTTTAATTTTTTCAAGATTCCACAACAGTTGATATACGAGAGATGCATTTACGAACGTTTTGTAAGTCCATTAAAAGAGAAAGGATTTGATTTCTATGAATGGGCAGCCGGCCATCGCTGTTATATGAGCTGTTATCAGGAGTTCGGTAAAATTGACGACTTGTATTTCAGACAATTATTTCATCCCACAGCAATTGTCGAGGAGATCATCAACAAACATGTTACTAAATTCTCATCACATACCATTGGACTGCATATACGCAGAACAGATAATGTAGAATCAATAGAGAAAAGCCCGACAGACATTTTCTGCGATGCTGTGGATAAAGAGATTTCTGAGCATAATGAAACTAAGATATTCCTTGCCACAGACAGCGAAGAGGTAAAGAACCAAATACGCAATCGGTACGGAGAAAGAGTGATCACCTCGTCATCTGAAGCGGACCGTGGCAGCACAGAAGGTATCCGGGAAGGAGTTGCTGATATGTACGCACTGTCACAAACAGTCAGAATCTACGGTTCCGCAGGTAGCAGTTTCTCGGTGATGGCATCAAGAATAGGAGGCAACGAGTTAATTATTGTTGAAAAGTAGCATGAAAGTATATTACTACCATACACAAGATATACAGATGATACTGAGCCAATGGAAAGAGGGCTCTTTTCCTTCTCATTTTCTGTACGGGGCGACATACCTTAAAGAGAATGGAATAGACGCCGTTATCCATCAATCGGCTTATATGAACAACCGATGGAAACTGTCACTTTACACAGCGTGGCAGATCCTTACCTGTCATGAACATTTTGATGCAGTATATGCTACGTCATTCCGGGGACTTGAAATAATAGTATTATTACGTGCTTTGAGATTATTTCGTTACCCTGTCGTCATTTGGCATCATCAACCTATTGTAGAAGCCAAAAGCCGGATGCGTGAACTCTTTTCAAGAATATTCTATCGTGGATTGGATCACATGTTTTTCTTTTCAGATAAACTTATCAATGACTCTTTACTCTCATCAAAGGCACACAGAGAACGTATGTCAGTAGCTCACTGGGGAGCGGACTTGGATTTTTATAACCGTCTTTTGGACAAAAGAGATATTTCTGAAAGGAGTGGTTTTATCTCTACTGGCAAAGAACTGCGTGATATGCCAACACTCATAAAAGCTTTCAATACAACAGAATTGCCTATTGATATCTATATAAGCCATAACTCAGGGGGAGTAAACTATGATAAAGTATTTGCACAGTTGGAAATAAAATCAAACATTAACATTCATTTTATTAACAGACTGATGCCGGGTGAACTCAGTAAGATGGTAGACAGAGCTGCATGCATTGTCATCTGCTGCAAAAAAACCAATTACACAGTAGGACTCACCACTGTGGTTGAAGCCTTGGCTTTAGGCATACCCATGGTATGCAGCCGCAACCCACAAATACCAATTGACATTGACAAGGAAGGATGTGGAATAACTGTAGAATATGAAGATGTTGACGGATGGATAAATGCGATTACCTACATCTCAACCCATCCCGATAAAGCGGCAGAAATGGGACGCAATGGACGCGCTCTTGCCGAAAATATCTATAATATTAAGAACTGCGCTCAAGAAGTTTCAGAAGTGATAAAACAGATAAGAAAGCAGTAAGGTGGCCTATTTGTACAAGCATAATATTCGACTACAAAAACCATCAGTCCACGCTTCTAAGGCTTTGATGGTTCGTCCTAGAATCATTCTTCTTACAAATTCTACGATAAAGACAATGAAAACTATTTCCAACTGCACAATGATAAAATAGGTCCATATTGAAACACTATTCACTAATGGCTTATATTGGAAAATCAAAAAGGATAACACTGTCATATTCATCAAATACAAAGGGAAAGAATAACCTGCGAGATAATTTATAGCTGGAGAATGAAAAGGATGTTTCCGCACCCATAAGAAAAAGGAGATAGCTCCTAAAACTATGAATAAGTTATTATCCTTACAAAAGATAGACGGAGAATGAATGTTATTGACACGAATTATGAAGTCTACTAAAAAAATGATGATACCGCAAGATAATAATATCGTGCCACTATACTTAACAATTTTCTTGGGAAGATCATATTTAGCAATATATTGTCCGATAAAATAGGCCAGAATAAAGTTAGGAAAACCTTTTCCTCCATCATGGGTTATTGGATTCCTTAATATCGTAGGAAACAATACAAAAAATAAGATCATCAAGCCTAAAAAATATTTCATCTGATCTTGACTGAGAGAATCTACAACTTTATTGACAAACGGAGAAAGAAAAAATAATACAAAATAGCAAGTCATAAACCACCACTTACACGAACTTACAGGCGTTAACGCTGTATAGAGGGAATTCCATTGCATCCCATGACTTGTGGTCATGCCCAACACAAGAAATATTAAAAGCGAATAAAAAAACATAGTTAGCCAAAGGTTCACTGCACGGGATGGACGAAAATGCAATCCGAAATATCCGGATATGATTATAAAAATAGTTACGCCCATATTTCCAAAAGCATTCACTAGGGTATATCCGGCAAGATTCCAGGTATTTGTTGTTCGATAAACACAACCAATACCATGCATTAGCACGATCATGAGAATGGCGATAATGCGTAGAGATTCAATATTTGCTAACCGTTCACTTCTCGACATAAAATGAAAGATATGTAGGCCGATGGTTCTGCTGTTCTTCTTTCGGGATATTACGACGGAGATTTTTGTAATGATGACGTAGGTAAGTTTCAAGATCGGAAGGAGCCGACACCGTCAGGGCACCAAACTTAATCTTCTGGGGGTTTTCAATGCTCTTCACCGAAATATGATCTTTAGGCATCAATACCATATTATAATATTCTGTATTCCAGGAATTAAACAGACCCTGTACAGCACTCAGCATTCCGTAAATAGCCTTTTTTGTAAACAGAATATCAACAAGTCTATTAAAGAAACAAGGAATCGGTCCTCGGTTAGTTGGGTGCGAAATCTGACATTTACCGAAATGCTTCCACATCCAGATATCCTTGCCCATAAAACAGCAATTCAAGAAGTTGGAAACCGTACGATGGATTTTCTGCAACTTTTGGTTGTCAGGAACCTTATCATAAGGGAACACATCAATAAAAATACCGTTATGTATATCCAGTTTTGCAAAATCATTTTCAACAAACAACGTGTTGTTTTTTCTGACTTTAGCAAAATAGAAGGGGGTGTGGGAATCGCTGCCAACCCACTGTAGAAAATATTCAGGGCCTAATTCCTTAGGTGCTTCACGCAAGAAACGTTTATAGTTATTGCGTGTCATACCTATGTCGATATCATCATCCCAAGGTAATATAGCATTCTCAAAAAAAGCACCGATGGCGCTTCCGCCCTGTATAAAATAGGGAATTCCGCATTTATCACAGACACGAATGATTTCAGCCAAGATGCCATAAAGCTCAGCATGCACACGTTCCAATTCTTCCTGTGTATATTCTCTTTCCATATTGCAAATGTAACATAATAAATCTATAGTGCAAAATTAAAATGATAAAAAGAAACTCAAAATTTTCTGATACCACCTTTTTGCACTATTTTTGCAGTTGATAAAGAAGACAGCACTTGTAACAACAATCTTACATCAATAAAAATGACCCGAATAGCTTATATCATAACAGCATATATAGATGAGAAGCATCTCAAAAGAGTTGTCGAAGCTTTAAACATTAAAATGCCTATCGGTAAATCTGACTTCTATATACACGTAGACAGTAAAGTTGACATCGACCCCTTTATAGAGGAGATGAAGGTATTTGATAACGTATATTTTCTAGCCAAGAGATATCAAATATACTGGGGAGGGATGAATCAGGTATGGTCACAATATGCCTTACTTAAGGCCGTATTTGAATCTGACAGGATTTACGACCGTATCGCATGTCTCAGTGGTACTGACTACCCTATCTGGAGCAACAAACGCATTGCGGATGCTTTTGGGAATCCCGAAATAGAATATATTGGAGGTTATAATGTCACTCGTGGTGATGATAAAGGGCAATTGTCTAAGATCAACACCTATCACTTCTTCAGAGACGGGCTTCATTTTCTCTGTACACCGTCAAGACTTCTCATGAACTACTTGCATATAAAAAGAAAGCCATACATACAGCATCCCGACGGCAAGAGGTATGATGTATACATGGGTAGTGACTATTGGGCATTAACCTATCAATGTGCAAGATATGTATTCGACGTGATGAGTAAAGACCGTCTGTTAACAAGATACTTCAACCATAGTTTTGTACCAAGTGAGATGGTGGTAAATACCATTGTGATGAATTCGGAATATAAGTCGAAAACGGTTAAGTGTGTGGACGAACCGACATTTCCGGGATTATTTTCGCTCACCCCTCTCCATCATATCGTCTATGGAAGGGGTATCAAAACATATAAACTTGAGGATCTCCAAGAACTACTTGATTCAGGCAAGATGTTTTTTAGAAAAGCCCGAACAGGATTCTCAGATACATTGATAGCACGTATTGATGAACTTCTAGACGAATGATATCAGTGTTTTATCTTTGAGAGGATAAATTCAGTACATTCTTTCAATATGTCCACACGGGCAACTCTCATCACTGCATAATATAATAATGCAGCGAGGATGATGCGTGACACAAGTAGTATCTTCATATCCGGTATTGCCAATGTCATGAAGTGGGTGATGATCATCACACCTGCCGCCACGGTACAGAAAGGCAGGAGATCCTTGAAGATAGCGACAAGACCATACCCGACTAAACGGCGGACAAAGAAAAGCCATACGAAAAGCCAGAAGATATTCAAAATCACATAACCTACCACCATTGTTCGAATACCGTAAGGATATAATAAAATCATCAATATGACCTGCACACCACCCAGAACTAGGGTACACCACATGTAAATGCTACTTTTACCCTTGCTTATGATGAGATTGGAAAGTAACGTAGATAATGGAATGAAAGCCCCACTCACACAAAGTAGCTGTAACAAGACGGCACTGTTTATCCATTTAGCGGTAATTGCTACAATAATAAACTCATGTGACACCAACGCCAATCCGAACATCAGAGGAAAAGAAATGAAGGCTGTAAACCGCATCATCTTACGAAGTATTCTCAACTGACGTTCCCGTTCATTATTCAGATTTACGAATACCGGTTGTGCCACTTGGTTAACCATGCCTTGGATAAGATAAAATCCCTTGGAATCCCACTGATAAGCCTGATTGTAATCACCCACCTGACGTGGCGTAAAGTAGCGTCCTAGAAGAATATTAAGTATATTATTATTAATCTGTGTAAATATTGTTGTGGCAAGAATCTTACAACTAAACCTGAACATCCTCTTGACCGGAGTAAAATCAATCTTAAATGACGGACGCCATTTACAATAATGCCACAGCATGATCGTATTGACTGCAACAAAGACTAAGCTCTGTGTAGCCAAAGCCCAATAAGAGAATCCGAGCCATGCCAATGTCACACCGACGATATTCGACACGACTACAGCAATCATACCACATTTTGCCTGTTGCTTAACCATGAGATTGCGAAATAGGTAAGCTGATGGAGATATGCCCATACTGGCTATAAAAAAGCCTAGGAACGCATAACGACATAATCGGACCAATTCGGGAGTATGATAATAATCGGCAATGAATGAAGAAGCAAAGAACAGAATAACATACATGAAAGCACTAACAATGATATTAAACCAGAATACGGAATTGTAATCATTATCCGTTACGTGTTTAAGATTAGCGATAGCCACTTTAAAACCACTATCCTGAAGTGTTCCTGCTATGAGAGAGAAAACCGCTATCATAGCCATCATTCCATAGTCGGAAGGTGACAACAGACGTCCTAATATAATACCGAAGGCCAATCCAAGGAATTGCTGAACGCCATTGTTCAAGCCGCCCCAAAATAGTCCCTTGGCTGTTTTTTCTTTTAGTGATTCCATCAAATAATTCTAGTTTGGCGACAAAAGTAGTATTAATCGGCCGAAAATCAAAGGAAAATTACTATTTTTGCACGAAATATGTAAATTCATTATCGTTGAAACCAATAGAACTATCCGACATTAGCCGATATCGTAAACCACTCATGGGACTGGCAATTGTTTTTGTCATGCTTTTCCATATTGACATAGACAAGTCCAATCTGATGTATTCAATAGCCAAATGTGGAAATGTCGGCGTCGACATCTTTCTGTTTCTAAGTGGCATCGGACTTTGGTATTCCTGGAATAAAAATCCTTCGCTAAAACACTTTTATCATAGAAGATTCTGGAGAATATTCCCGGAATTTTTTATCATGGCATGTCTATACTATATTCCTGACTACATGAGCATTTCACCGGAAGATACAGGAAACTGGTTGGAACTGTTAGGCAACGTCACCATCAACTGGTGTTTCTGGACCAAAGGATCAGGTACATTCTGGTTTATTCCAGCGATCATGGCTATGTATATCTTCGCTCCTGGATATATGAATCTTATCAAAAAGAATTCTCTGTATCGATGGCTGCCGGTCATTATCATTTTGTTGGATTTTCTCGTTCAATGTAGTTTCGACATCAGGCATTCTATCGGACATATTGAGATATTTCTTAATAGGATTCCTATATTTCTAATTGGACTCAACTGTGGTCAGAGTGTCAAGGACAACGCCATAAAAATACCCGCAAACACAATATGGCTTGCATTATTGGCCTTTGTCATACCTATTATAATCAATTCGTGGGCCATTTATCATCCATCGGACAAGTTTCCCATGACAGTTATTCGATTGTCATATATTCCTTTATCCTTGGGACTAATTACTTTGTTGATTCATTTGTTCTATATAAGTCCCAAATGGTTGATGACAACCATCTCATTCTTAGGAGGAATAAGTCTGGAAATGTATCTGATCCACCAACATTTTGTTTTGTATTATGTGGAAGAGTACAATCTGGGATTCTGTCTCTCTGCATTGATATCTATTCCGATTGCAGTAGCTCTGGCATGGGCACTCCATAGATTCTGCCATCTTAAGATTTGGACAAAAGGATTATTCTTGACACACAGGACAAAAGAATAGTATCTTTTTAAAATATTTTCTTGATATTGTCGTATCAATATAAAAACTTTATATATCTTTGTACAAAATAACTAAAGAGTAATACGATGATACATTATTTGTCAACCAATTTTTGGATTTTCTGGGGAGTTGTCTCAGTGGCATGTCTTATCCTTGAACTCATTTCAGGTGGTTTCTTTATTATCTGTTTTGCCATAGGCGGTGTTGCTTCTGCTATTTCAGCACTTCTAGGTGCAAATGTCTATTGGCAGATATTCATCTTTGCACTATTCTCACTGCTTTCAATCTTTGGGGTAAGACCATTTGCCCTGAAATATCTGCACCGCAATGATAGTAGTTCTCGCCTCAGTAACGCCGACGCCATTATGGGACGTACAGGATTTGTGAGCGAAACGATAGAAGCTGGTGCATTCGGACGAGTAGCCATCGACGGCGACGACTGGAAAGCAATCAGTGAAAACGGACAGTCCATTCCAAAAGGATCGAAAGTGGAAGTTGTCGGCCGAGAGAGTATCATCATTACCGTGAGACAGGTATGATAATACCCATTTCAGATTGTATTTAATAACCAATAAAAACAATAGAATTATGGATTATATGATTTATTTCTTAATCGTATTAGTAGTTTGCGTACTTATTCTTGTAAAGAAAAGTATCACAATCGTATCACAGTCAGAGACAAAGATTATTGAGCGTCTGGGTAAATATTATGCGACCCTACAGCCTGGTATCAATATTATTATCCCTTTCATTGACAGAGCAAAACCTATCGTTACCGGAAATTATAGTTATAGTAGCTCTATAGACCTTCGTGAACAGGTGTATGACTTCGCCAAGCAGAACGTGATCACCAAAGATAATGTACAGACCCAGATCAATGCCCTGCTCTATTTCCAGATCGTAGATCCGTTTAAGGCTGTGTATGAGATCAACAACTTGCCTAACGCGATAGAGAAACTGACCCAGACCACCCTGCGTAATATCATAGGCGAACTGGAACTGGATGAGACTCTTACATCACGCGATACCATCAACACAAAACTGCGTGCCGTGCTGGACGACGCAACAAACAAATGGGGTATTAAAGTAAACCGTGTAGAGCTTCAGGATATCACACCTCCAGAGAGTGTGCTTCAGGCGATGGAGAAGCAGATGCAGGCAGAACGTAACAAACGTGCCGCCATACTTGATGCTGAGGGAGAGAAACAGGCTGCCATCCTTGAGTCAGAAGGAGAAAAAGCTTCAATCATTAATAAAGCTGAAGCAGCTAAGCAGCAGGAGATCCTAAATGCTGAAGGACACGCTCAAGCACGTATCCGCATTGCTGACGCTGAGGCTGTAGCCATCCAGAAGATTACAGAAGCTGTAGGAGAATCAACAAACCCTGCTAATTATCTTATTGCTCAGAAGTATATTGAGATGCTTAATACCATCGCCAGCGGCGATAAGACAAAGACCGTCTACATGCCTATCGAAGCAACAAACATGCTGGGATCTATCGGAGGTATAAAAGATCTTTTTAAAGTATCAGAATAAGATATCATACAAAATAATAAAGGCGGACTTGATGATTAAGTCCGCCTTTATTTATTTTGTATTCTAAGATTTATTTCACTTCACTTCCCGGCTTCACTTCTCGTTCAACAGTCGTTACGCTCAGGTTTCCGTCAAAGTTCTCTGCACTAAGTATCATTCCCTGACTCTCAATACCCTTGAGTGTTCGAGGGGCAAGATTGGCAATAAAACATACATCCTTACCAATAAGATCTTCAGGTTGGTAATATTTAGCGATGCCACTAACAATAGTACGATCTTTCCCACTACCATCATTGATGGTAAACTTCAATAACTTGTCAGCCTTCTTCACTTTTTCGCAATTCAAGATACGACCGACACGGATATCGAGCTTCTCAAAATCATCAAAAGCGATGACCGGTTTAATTTCCTTTGCCTTATATTCTGCTGCCTCATTAGCCTTCTTGGTATCAAGAAGTTTCTGAACCTGCTTTTCGATAACTTCATCTTCGATCTTCTCAAAGAGCAATTCCGGATCAGCTAACTGATGACCGGGAGTCATGAGGTCAGTACTTCCTAACTGCTCCCATTCGAAACTGGTCACATTCAGCATTTTACGCAGACGTTCACTGCTGAAAGGTAAGAATGGTTCGAAAGCAATTGCAAGATTGGCAACAAGCTGCAATGATATGTTGAGAATCGTCTCAACACGCTTCATATCAGTCTTAGCCACATGCCATGGCTCACAGTCTGTAATATATTTGTTTCCGATACGAGCCAGGTTCATTGCTTCTTTCTGAGCATCACGGAATCGGAAATTGTTGAGTAGCTCTTCAACTTTCTGTTTTACATCCTTAAACTCATCAATGGTAGCCTTATCACCATCAGTCATCACACCGCATGCAGGTACGACCCCATTCCAGTATTTCTTTGTCAACTGTAGGGCACGGTTCACAAAGTTACCGTAGACAGCCACAAGCTCATTATTATTTCTAGCCTGGAAGTCCTTCCATGTGAAATCATTATCCTTTGTCTCAGGTGCGTTGGCTGTGAGCACATAACGGAGAACATCCTGTTTGTTTGGAAGATCCACCAGATATTCATGAAGCCATACTGCCCAGTTACGTGATGTAGATATTTTATCACCTTCAAGGTTAAGGAACTCATTTGCCGGAACATTATCCGGAAGGATATAAGAGCCCTCAGCTTTTAACATCGTAGGGAACACGATGCAGTGGAATACGATATTGTCTTTACCGATAAAATGAACCAGACGGGTATCAGGATCTTTCCACCATTTCTCCCATGTATCCGGAAGAAGTTCCTTGGTGTTAGATATATATCCAATAGGAGCGTCAAACCATACATAAAGCACCTTGCCCTCAGCACCCTCAACAGGAACAGGAATACCCCAATCAAGGTCGCGTGTCATCGCACGTGGCTGAAGATGCATATCGAGCCAACTCTTACACTGGCCATAAACATTCGGACGCCATTCCTTGTGACCATCCAGGATCCATTCTTTCAACCAGTCTTCATATTTATCAAGTGGTAAGAACCAGTTGGTCGTCTCCTTCATCACGGGTTTTGAACCGCTGATAGCACTAGTAGGGTTGATCAGTTCAGTAGGCGAGAGTGTGCTTCCGCATTTCTCACACTGATCACCATAAGCCTTAGGATTATGACAATGGGGACATTCACCGGTGATATATCTGTCAGCAAGAAACTGATGAGCTTCCTCATCGTAATACTGCATGCTCTTTTTTTCAAGCAATTGGCCTTTATCGTACAAGGTACGGAAGAAATCAGAAGCCAACTGATGATGAGTCTTAGAGGTGGTACGGCTATAGATATCAAAGCTAATGCCAAAATCCTCGAAACTCTTCTTGATCATATTGTGATAACGGTCAACGATATCCTGAGGGGTACAATCCTCTTTGCGTGCACGGATGGTAATAGGTACACCATGTTCGTCAGAACCACCTATAAACAACACGTCCTCTTTCTTCAAACGAAGGTAGCGAACATATATATCGGCAGGAATATACACACCGGCCAAGTGACCGATATGAACACCACCGTTAGCATAAGGCAAAGCCGATGTAACAGTGGTACGTTTAAACTTTTTCTGTTCCATTATTATAATCGATTATATTTGTCTGCAAAGTTACTGCAAGTTGACTAAAATACAAAATAAATAAGGAACGAATTTATTTTTATTTACGAGTTAAGGTAGTCGTTTATCCTCGTATCATGGTCAATATCATTTTGAAACGTTGATGAGCATTTACGGCATGAAGAGCACCCTGCGGAATAATAATCATCTCTCCTGCCTTGGGATAATACAACTCACCCTCAATCATAATTTCCGCTTCACCGTCGACGATTTGTAGGACGGCATCAAAAGGAGCCGTATGGTCACTCAGTCTCTGTCCTGCATCAAAAGCGAACAGTGTAATACTACCTGCATTTGAATGTTCAAATTCCTTACTTACGATGCCATCTTCTGCATAATCAATCAGATTATTGGCCACCAGTACCTGCTGTTTTACTATTTTCTTATCCATCATCATCATTATTTAAAAGTTGAACAACTATTTATTCGTTGCAAAAATACAAATAAACTTATAACAGTTGTGTAACAATTGTTATCAACCGGTATAATTTTAGTTAAAGATGAAGATTCGGATTAGAATATGAGATAAAAACTATCGCTCGGCCCAGTCTCCTCTATCAAGATTTCTATAACTGATGGCCTCAGCAAGATGAGGAAGAAGAACGTGTTCGCTTCCTTCAATGTCTGCAATTGTTCGTGCGACCTTTAGAATACGGTCGTAGGCACGAGCAGAAAGGTTCAGACGTGTCATGGCTGTACGAAGCATATTCAGTCCACTTTCATCGGGTTGGGCATATTGGTGAATCATACGTGAAGACATCTGAGCATTACAGTGGATACCCGGATGTGATTTAAAACGTTCCTCTTGAGTTCTGCGGGCTTTTACAACGCGGTCACGAATAGACGAGCTGCTTTCTCCTGCCTGAGCCTTTGACAACGCCTCAAAAGGTACTGGGGTTATCTCGACTTGGATGTCTATTCTATCCAACAATGGACCGGATATCTTATTCATATATCGCTGAATCTGACCCGGCGTGCAGACACACTGGTGTGTCGGATCATTATAATATCCACATGGACATGGATTCATTGATGCTACGAACATAAATGAACATGGGTATTCAATGGTATATTTTGCACGTGAGATCGTTATATTGCGATCTTCCAGCGGTTGACGGAGTACTTCAAGAACGGAACGGTTGAACTCCGGCAGCTCATCTGCAAAAAGGACGCCATTATGTGCCAGAGAAATTTCCCCCGGCTGTGGATTGGCGCCACCGCCTACTAAGGCAGCTTGCGATATTGTATGGTGAGGAGCACGGAATGGACGCTGTGATATCAGCGACATATTCTTGCCTAACTTCCCCGCAATAGAGTGAATCTGGGTCGTTTCGAGACTCTCGGACAACGACAACGGCGGAAGTATTGATGGCAAGCGTTTGGCCATCATTGACTTACCGCTACCGGGAGGACCAATCATAATAAGATTATGACCACCGGCTGCATTATCCCGAATTGGCAACGGC
>DAIOSW010000044.1:0-15709 GCA_036752365.1 Prevotella sp. | reverse complement strand
GCCATCGAGTTTACAGCCCCTATGGTTGCGTTTGATAATTACCTTAAGGCCTTCAGTCATAACGTTAAAGTGGTATCAGGAAGCACAGGATGGATAAAAGAACATGGTGCCGAAGTAACGAAAATGTGTAATGAGGGAGGACAGACACTCTTTTGGGCAAGCAACTTCAGTATTGGTGTGGCGATATTCAGTGCTGTCAACCGTTATCTGGCTAAGATAATGAATGGCTTCCCTCAGTACGAGGTTAGCATCGAAGAGACACATCATGTACACAAACTTGATGCACCCAGCGGAACAGCAATCACTTTGGCTGAAGAGGTCGTGGGTAATATCGACCGTAAGAACGAGTGGGTAAAGGGAACTCTTCTTGCTCCAGACGGCACTCTGAGTGGTTCTGCTGAAGGAAAAGATGATGAGTTGGTCATCAACAGTATTCGTCGTGATGAAGTTCCGGGCATTCATACGATCACTTACGACAGCGAGGCAGATAAGATTACCATCACACATGATGCACATACACGGAAGGGATTTGCTCTTGGTGCAGTCCTTGCAGCAGAATTCACGGCTACTCACAAAGGATTGCTTACCACAAGCGACTTGTTTAAATTCTAAAAAACATTAATAACCTGTCCGTTAGGCAACTTCCTGATATGTCGATAACGTCTTAATGGAAACAGTGAAGTATTTCAAAGATAATGGAAAATAAAACTATTGAGAATAAGAAGGTAGTCACGAAACGTCAGTGGATCAAGCTGGCTGTGATTCTTGTGTGTTATTTTGCTTTCCTATTATGGGTAAAAAGCTGGTTAGGACTCATCGTTGTACCTTTTATTTACGACGTATATATCTCAAAAAAAATAAAATGGACATGGTGGAAGGATGCCGAGAAACCTGTTAAGATGGTGATGAGTTGGGTAGATGCTATTGTCTTTGCATTAGTGGCTGTCTATTTCGTCAATATCTATTTCTTTCAAAACTATGAGATTCCATCTTCATCTCTCGAGAAATCTCTGCTTACGGGCGACTACCTGTTTGTCAGCAAGATGAGCTATGGCCCCCGTATTCCTCAGACTCCACTCACGATGCCATTGACACAGCATACCTTACCTGTGTTTGGATGTAAATCTTATATAGAATGGCCTCATTGGGAATATCGTCGTGTGAAAGGATTTGGCCATGTTCAACTGAATGATATCGTTGTTTTCAATTATCCCGGAGGTGACACTCTTGTTTCAAGTCCTGAACTTCAGGCTCAGGATTTCAATCAGATGTGTTATTCTTTAGGTGAGAAACTTTATCCAAACCGTCCGGACATGTCTACTCTGGACAAACAACAGCAGTATGATCTATTTAAGCAGTTTTATGCTATTGGTAGACAATACATAGTAGACAACTCAGCTCAGTTTGGTAAAATCATCTCACGTCCTACCGATCGTCGTGAGAATTATGTAAAACGTTGTGTCGGTTTGCCAGGTATGACTCTTCAGATCAAGAACCGTATTGTTTATTTGGATGGAAAACCCAATAAGGAACCGGATAATGTACAATATACATATAAGGTGAAGCTGATTCAGAATATTCCCGATGAATTATGTTATGAACTAGGTATAAGCATGGAGGACCTAACGAGCCTGAATCAATACGGATTTATTCCACTGACAAAGCATGCGGCCAATGTTCTCAAGTCCCGTAAAGATATTGTTGAGAGTATTTCTCCGGATAACGAGGCAACCACCGGTGATCTGTATCCATTGAATGCAAATACAGGCTGGACCCGTGATAACTATGGCCCTATCTGGATCCCGGCAAAGGGCAAGAGTATCAAACTGACAATGGATAATATCGCCATTTATGAACGTCCAATAGGCGTATATGAAGATAATAGACTGGAAGTTAAAGGAGGTAAGATATTTATCAACGGTAAGCAGACCGATACATATACGTTTAAGATGGACTATTACTGGATGATGGGTGACAATCGCCACAATTCGGCCGACTCCCGTTACTGGGGTTTTGTACCTGAAGATCATGTAGTAGGTAAACCGATATTTATATGGTTGTCGCTCGATCCGGATCGTAGTGGCCTTCAACACGTTCGCTGGAATCGTCTGTTCCGCTGGGTTGACAATATCAAATAATAAATGAGAAACCTTCTCAAGTTTGTTGCAACGCTGATTGTTACATTCTTGGTGATGTTCGCATTCCGCGCTTTGGCATTTACCGTTTACACGGTGCCTTCCGACGGCCTTGCGCCGACGCTGAGACAAGGTGACCGCGTGTTGGTAAATCGCTGGAGTTATGGCCTCCGTGCTGGTGGAACCACTCTTTTTCCTTACGAGAGAATCATGAGATCACCGGTAAAAGGGAATGATGTCGTGGTCTTCAACAATCCTCTTGATACTATCGACAGTGTATCTGACAAACCTGTGTTCATCGGCCGTTGCAGAGCTGTACCCGGTGATACCATCTGGCTAAATAAACAGGCACCCTTTGTAATCCCGGGTCGCTGTAATATGGTGCGAGTGGAAAAATGGAACATAAAGCTAATATGTAATACCTATATTGTTCACGAGCATCGTCATGCAGAAATACATAATGATACCCTCTATATTGATGGGAAAGAGACTCACTGCGCATCATTCTGTCAGAATTATTATTGGGTTGAAAGCCTTGGAAAAAAGAGTCTCATCGACTCGCGTTACTTCGGACTTGTGCCTGAGTCACACATCATCGGCCGTGCCGTCGGAGTGCTGTTCTCCAAAGATAGTCGTCTGCCGTTTTATGACGGATATGATGCAAACCGTATAATGTTATCAATAAAATGAAGAAAGCCCTTCTGTCATCAGCCTATTTCGGCCCTATACAATATTACTCCAAACTTTTCAGATATGACGAGATAGGTATGGAGCGCTATGACAATTATGTTAAGCAGACCTTTCGTAACCGCTGTGTGATCATGACAACCAACGGTCCTCAGTCACTAACGATTCCCATTGAAGGTTTTGATGGTTCCAAGTGTCTTATGCGAGACATTCGGATAAGCGATCATGGCAACTGGCGCCATTTACATCTCAATGCACTTGAGAGTGCTTATGGCGTTTCACCGTATTATGAGTTTTATATTGATGAAATTCGTCCCTTCTTTCAACGCCACTGGGATTATCTCTACGACTTTAATCTGGAGATCTGCATGAAAATGTGCGATCTGATTGATATCCGTCCGAATATTGTTTCTACCAATGAATATGTCAAGTCAGATGAAGTAGATGATTTTCGTGATTCCATCCGTCCCAAGCATCCCCTCCTTGATACCTCTTTTATATCACGTCCTTACTATCAAGTCTATCAACAGAAACATGGATTTGTAGGAAATCTAAGTATTCTCGACCTTCTTTTTAATATGGGACCCGAAGGTATTTTTTATCTTTAGGTATCCTGAGGAGACAGTCCTAAATAATCATTAATTCATCCTTACAGATCAAATATCATAGGTAAATTAATAAAAAATCTACTTTTTGTGACAACGTGATACAAATTGAAAAGTTTGTGTAACGTTTTTTTTGTGGTACTTGTTATATTACATATATCTTTGCAGCATTAAAATTTCACTATATTATGAAACAAGTAATGTCGCAGAAAGTATCATTTGGAGAGAAAGTGGGCTACTCGCTTGGCGATTGCGCAGCGAATCTCGTTTTCCAGATGATGATGATTTTCCAACTCAAGTTTTATACTGACGTCTTTGGACTTGATGGTGCCATAGCCGGTTCAGTACTTCTTATAGCACGCGTTGCCGATGCTTTTGTTGACCCATGTGTGGGTATCCTGTCCGACAGGACACACTCCCGTTGGGGAAAATATCGTCCTTGGGTTCTCTGGACAGCCTTGCCCTTTAGTGTATTTTATGTGCTTGCTTTCTATAATCCCGGTATAGAGGATAAAGCGATGGTAGCTACTTATGCCACCATCTCATATATATTATTAATGTCTGTTTACTCAGCTAATAATACTCCTTATTCATCTCTTGGCGGTGTTATGTCGGGAGATATCAAGGAGCGTACCAGCATTACCAGCATACGTTTTGTGGCATCCACGATAGCACAGTTTGTCGTTCAAGGTCTTACATTACCTCTTGTTAATAAGTTCGGTACAGACAGTAGCGGCCATCTTGACAACCAGCATGGCTGGCTTTGTACCATCGGATTGTTTGCTGCCGTTGCCTTTGTTTTCATGATTATCGCTTTCTTATCCTCACGCGAACGTATACAACCGCCACCACAGCAGGAGATGAATATCAAGACCGATGTCAAGGAGATCTTCTCTAATATACCCTGGAGGGCGATGTTCGCGCTTACACTGTTTGTCTTCATTACGTTGGCGATGTGGGGAAGTGCGATGAGTTTCTATTTCCAAAATTATGTGGATCAGGCTGCTCTCTATGACTTCCTTAATAAATTCGGACTTGTCGACAGTACAAATGCGGGTGGAGGAGTAGGTTATACCATACTTAATGCCTTTTCACTCATTGCTCATAAGCAGAGTGATGCCTACTCAATAGGATTCTCATTGTTTAACATGGTGGGAGCCCTTGTACAGTTCTTCGGTGTCATCTTCCTTTCCCAGTATCTTGCAAATAAGTTTGGCAAGAAATCTACATTCATCGTCTGCCTTTCACTTACGGCTCTCTTTACAGCCATGTTCTATATACCTACGGGCAACGATGTTGGTCTTATGTTTGTACTCTGCATATTGAAGAGCCTTGCTTATGCACCAACTGTTCCTCTATTGTGGGCTATGATAGGTGATGTGGCTGACCATATTGAGTATGTCAACCACCGTCGTGCTACAGGCTTCTGCTTCTCGGGAGTGGTGTTCTCACTGAAGGCTGGATTAGGTATTGGAGGTGCTTTCGCAGGACTTATCCTTTCCGGATTTGGATATATCTCAGGCAATGTGGCATTGCAGTCAGCCACTGCCGTACAGGGTATTCGTCTTGTTGCCAGCATATTCCCGGCGATTCTCTTCGGGGTAGGTGTAGTAGCACTTTTCTTCTATCCGATTACAAAACAGTTTAATATTAATATGCAGGCAGAATTAGCTGCCCGCCGTAAAAACATTAATTCAAAAGATGAAAACTAAAGCCATTCTGTTAGCCCTGTCTCTGATATCATTAGGTTCAAATGCTCAGGGATTAAAAGATGCTGTGGGTAAGTACTTCCTTATAGGGGCCGCCATCAATGTGAACCAGTCAAATGGTACAGACAAACCTGCCACTGAGGTTCTTAAAACACATTTCAATCAGATTGTTGCCGAGAACTGTATGAAAAGTGCAAGCCTTCAGCCTGAAGAAGGTAAGTTCTCTTGGGGTGATGCAGACAATCTCGTAAAGTTTGGTCAAGAAAATCACATGACCATTATCGGCCATTGTCTGGTATGGCATTCTCAGGCACCTCGCTGGATGTTTACAGATAAAGACGGAAAAACTGTTAGCCGTGATGAACTTATCAAACGTATGACCACCCATATCCGCACTGTAGTAACCCATTTTAAAGGTAAAGTACACGGATGGGATGTTGTCAATGAAGCTTTCAATGATGATGGTACCATGCGTCAGTCGCCTTATTACAAGATCATCGGTCCCGATTTTATTGAGATAGCTTTCAAGGCCGCTCATAAGGCCGACCCTAATGTCGAATTGTATTATAACGATTATTCGATGTCTAATAAGGGCAAACGTGACTCAGTGTGCGCTCTCGTAAAAAAACTGAAGGCGAAGGGTTGTCGTATTGATGCTGTCGGAATGCAAAGTCATAATGGTATGGACTATCCTGATCTTAAGGAATACGAGAAGTCTATCGATGCTTTTGCAGCATGTGGTGTAAAGGTGATGATGACAGAGCTTGACCTCAACGTACTACCTAGCCCTGCACATTTTGGTGGTGCTAACGTAAGTGATCGTTTTGCATACAATAAATCAATGAATCCTTATCCTGATGGTCTTCCTGACAGTGTAGCTCAGAAGGTTACTCAGCGTTATCTTGATCTCTTCAAGGTGTATTATCGTCACCGTTCACAGATTTCACGTGTTACACTCTGGGGTGTTTCCGACCGTGGTTCATGGCTTAACAACTGGCCAATACCCGGACGTACTAATTATCCGCTCCTCTTCGACAGACAGTATCAGGCTAAACCTGTAGTGAAAGATATAATCGATTTGTTTAATAAATAATCAACTGTATCATGAAATCACCACGATATCTTTTCCCGCAGGACTATATGGCCGACCCTGCTGCAAACGTTTTCAATGGCCGTATCTATGTTTATCCGTCTCATGATTGGGAATCAGGCGTTCCTGAAAATGACAATGGTGACCATTTCAATATGAAAGACTATCATGTCTTTTCAATGGATGATCCTGAAAATGGTGAAATCACTGACCATGGCGTAATTCTTAAAGTAGAGGACATCGCCTGGGCTGGTCGTCAGCTATGGGATAATGATGTGGTAGAGAAAGATGGCAAGTATTACCTCTATTTCTCACTCAAGGATAAGAATGATGTGTTCCATCTTGGCGTGGCTATTGCCGACCGTCCTGAAGGGCCATTTGTTCCACAGTCAGACCCAATACGTGGCTCTTACAGTATAGATCCAAGCGTCTTTAAAGATGATGATGGAAGTGTGTACATCTACTTCGGAGGACTCTGGGGTGGACAATTGCAGCGTTATCGTGATAACAAAGCTCTCGAGAGTGCCGTACTGGCTGAGGGAGATGAGCCGGCTTTACCGTCACGTGTGGCAAAACTCACTGACGACATGCTGCAATTTGCAGAAGAACCACATCCCGTGGTTATTGTCGATGACAATGGACAGCCACTCAAAGCCAGTGATCCTCACCGGTTCTTTGAGGCATCATGGATGCACAAATATAATGGCAAGTATTATTTCTCTTATAGCACCGGCGACAGTCATTACCTCTGTTACGCCATCGGTGACAATCCTTACGGACCGTTTACCTACAAAGGTGTTATTCTTGAACCTGTCGTAGGTTGGACAACTCATCACTCTATCGTTGAGTTCAAGGGTAAATGGTACCTCTTCTTTCACGACTGCGTACCGTCTGATGGTCAGACTTGGCTTCGCAGCATGAAAGTTAAGGACCTGGAATACAATGCCGACGGTACAATTAAAATAGTTAGTAATAAATAAAATAGTTTCTTTGTGTTTGTTCAATTGGTTGAATAAACATGAATTTCGTAAAATTTAATGACCGCACCAGAGCGTGATGCTTAGGTGCGGTTTCTTATTGTATAAGCATTTGTCTTATATTTGCTAAACTCCAATAAAGTAAAATAACTTAATTTACTATGTAAAACAATTTAATCCACATTTTAAAACAACTTAATTTACTGATGGAAATAACTTGATTTATTTACTCGTATCATAGCTAATAAAATAGAGAAACAGTGTGGTCATAAGAGTATTACATAGCTTTCGAAAATAGGAAGGGCACAATATTAATCCCGATTATGAAACCAATTAAATTACTTTCATTGTTTGTCTGTTGATAATGAGATAGATAAACAGAATCGTAGAGGTAAAGTTATTGGAAAATCTGTCTGAGAACCAATAAATAATTCTTTTTCATAAAAAATATAAGAAATTTGTTTCGAATTTAAAAAAAACATTTATCTTTGCAACAGCAATATAGCCAGCTTCTACTAACTAGGTTGGTATATATGTTGTCTTAGAATAAACTTTACCTGATATGAATCCGTCTAATGTTACTTTGGTAACTTACTCTGAGATGTAATATTAATTACTTAAACTAATTTCTATTGTTAAATTTATATACTAACTAATTACATTATGAAAAGAAAATTACAACTTTCTTTATTGGGTGTGGTTTCCTTATTTACGGGAACCGCAATGGCGCAAACAGATGTAACTTCTACTTACATCGCCAATCCTTCTTTTGAGTTAAGTGCTCCTGGAACAGCATTAACAGCTTCGGTCAAGACTTCCTATAATAGCGGAGGAACTGCAACAGGTGATCCAAAGAAGGGGATATACGGTTGGACTGTGTCTTATAGCCAAGCAGCACCATCATACGTTAATTTGGACGTGTTGGATGCAGCGACTGCTAATGAATCTCAGTTTGGATCACCTGTCGTACCTGCGAATGGAACCTATTCTTTATTTTATCGTCATGGATGGGCGGGAGGTACAATTGATACATTTAAGACAACATCACTGTCTGCACTTGTTGAAGGAAGATATTCAATGACCATAGCATACAAGGGAGCTGCTGCATACGATGGTACTGCTGTTAATTCTACACTGAAAATTGGTGTAGTGGAAAGTGGTACGACATTGGCAACGGCGACATCTTCGGCTTTCAAAAATTATAGTGGTGGTACTACCAATACATATTTTACCACAACTGGTTGGTCAAAACTTACTATTCCTTTTTCTGTAGTGACTGCAGGCAATGCCGATTTTGTTTTGACATTGAATGGGAACGGAAGTAGGCGGACCGATGTATTGCTTGATAGTATTGTGTTAACCTATTTAGGGATCGACCATACGGATCTGATCACCGAAATATCAACGGCAACAACTCTGCTCAGCACATTGACTTCTTCAAGTGACGCTTATTCAAATTTTAAAGAGTCCCTTTGCTTGTTTTATAAAAGTTAATCAAGAATCATTATTATACTATGATGTAAGATGAAAATGAAAAAATGATCTTTTACAAGATAATTACTGAACCAATTATTTATTAATCTCAAACCAATATCATTTATGAAAAAAATTACTATCTTAACAGCCATGTTCTTGGCTATGTTTGGTGTTCAGCAATCCTTTGCAACTGAGAGTTGGACTAGTGGCGAAGCTCATCCTGATTCAGCGGGACATTATTATTTCTTTAACGTCGGCGCACAGAAATTTCTTTCTTCAGGTGCAAGCTGGGGTACTCAGGCAATTGTCGATAACATTGGTATTGCGACAACTGTTCTCACTACGACAACTACGGCAACAGAGAAAGCTTATTACATTCAGAGTTTATCCTCTAACGGTACATCTAAGGTATCATCTCCCGGTGGAAAGAAGAACTATTTAAACGGAGGATTCTGTGATGGAGAGGCTGTCAAATGGTTTTTTGTGCCTACAGGTGCAGGTGACAACTCCTTCTATCTTTGTTCTGACACTACTGCCAATGCCACTAAATGTTTGGGATACGACGGTACGAATATCCCATTGATCACAACTGCTACTGTTACCTCCGGAGATAATGCCAAATGGCTCCTGATTTCCAGCGCAAGCAGAAAGAACGCGTTAGTGGCAGCTATGGCTACAGCTTCTGAAGCGTCTCCTGTGGATATCACATCACTGATCGCTGATCCTGACTTTAGCAGAAACAGAACAGATAACCTGTGGCAAGGAAGTCCTGCATTAGGAGGTTCTACTGCTGCAACTAATTTTACAGGCTATTGCGCGGAGAAGTATAATACCACTTTTGATGTTTATCAGGAGTTGACGGGTATGAAAAGCGGTGTATATAAGGTGACATGTCAGGGTTTCTATCGCGATGGTACTTTTGCTGACGCAGCTACTCTTCATAACAATGCCACAGAGAGTTTGAACTCTTTTATCTATATCAATGAGGCTACTTCTCCTGTGAAATCTATCTTTGCAGACGCACAGACAACGAATACTTTAGGTGGTTCTTCGACAACAGTTGACGGTGTAACCAAGTATTTCCCGAATTCTATGCCTGATGCCAGTAACTATTTCAATGCAGGTTTCTATTCTGGAAATTCAGTAAAGGCTATTGTTACAACAGGAACCGTGAGAATAGGTGTTAAGAAAACCGCTACTGTATCAAATGACTGGACAATATTTGACTCATTCCGTCTTTATTATCTAGGCGTTGACCTGACAGCTATCAAGACCACAATCTCTGATAAAGTAACTGTAGCAAAAGCAATCACAGGTAATATGTCAAGTGCTGCCAAGGCAGGTTTGGATAAAGTAACTGCTGCTACTTATTTCGATCCGTCAGCTTCTTTAACTGAAGATGAGTTGAATGCAAAATTGACAGAAATTAATGCAGCGATCTCTGCTGCTAATGCTTCTATCGCAAATTATGTAGCTCTGAATGCAGCTATCACTGATGTTACAGCAAAAGAAACGACAGTATTGAATGGTACAACAGCAGGTAAGACTGTTCTTGACGGCGTTATTTCTGCTGCAACTCAAGGCTATACAGACTGCACTTTTACCGATTCTGCAGCTGTTGCTGAAGTTACTGCACTGAATGACGCTCTTGTAGCTTATGTTAAGACACAGACCGCTAACGGTTCTGATTATACCTTAGTTATTGGCAACAACTCATTTGAGACAGGCACAATGGCTCCTTGGACAACTACATCTACAAACGACACCGGTGTTAAGCCTATTAGTAACGCAACATACGCAGTAGCTAATGCTGATGGTAAATATGTTTATAACACATGGGGTGCAACAACGTTAGATGTTAAACAGACTCTCACGAATCTTCCTGAAGGTTATTATTCTATAACAGCTTTGGTTGCAAGTGATGCCGGTAATACGATCAATGTTTATGTTGGTGACAAGAGTATTGCAGCTTCAGCAAGTCCTGATGGTAAGGGTATAGGTGTTGATGCAACAACTCCTTTTGCTTATGTTGCAGCAGGCGGCTCTCTCGAGATCGGTGCTAATTCTACAACTTGGTTCAAGGTGGATAACTTCAGAATGACTTACTGCAAGACTTCAGAAGCTACAGGTCTTGTGAATGTTCCTACAGAAGTTGCTGCTCCCGGCAAGGTGTTCAACCTCAATGGACAGCAGGTTAGTAGTTCTATTAAGGGTCTGAAGAAAGGTATATACATTTCTAATGGTAAGAAGTTCGTTGTGAAATAAAGACGTCCATAAGGAATAACAAATAAAGTTTTTTAGAATAGTGAGGGGATGTGCCGTTATATGGTGCATCCCTTTTTTTATTTTAGTTACAGCAAAAGACAAAAATAAAAGATTATCCGCCGGAATCTGCCTAAGATGTTGTACTTTTGCATTTATATGGATTCGATATCTGAACTGAGACAGCAGCGGTTGCTGCTGGAAATAGAATATAATGCGGAGAAGGAGGCTTTCCGCCGACAGACTGAGACGATGGGACTGAGGCGTAATGTAAAGCGCGGTGATTGCTGGTTCCCTCTCTCTGCTGGTCGTTGCTATTACAATTCCCTTAATCAGTTTCTGATCGAAGTGTCAAGGACAGAAGATCTGGATATCGAACATAATTTTGAGTTCGGTCGGTCAGTATGCTTCTTTACAGCCGATAAGGATGATCAACTGAAATACTTCAACTTTACTGCAACTGTCAGTTTTGTTAAGGACGATATGATGGCGGTGGTAATGCCTGAGACGGGTGTGGCTGTGGAGCTGCAGAGTGCAGAAAGGCTGGGAGTACAACTCTTCTTTGACGAGACCAGCTATAAACTGATGTTCGAAGCTCTCGATCGGGTGATAGCTGTGAAGGGTAATCGTCTCGCAACCCTTCGTGACATCTTCTATGGTCATCAGAAGGCATCCAAGTTCACGTTTAATTCCATACGTTTCCCCTGGCTAAATCAGACTCAGGAGAAGGCTGTCAACGAGGTGTTGTGGGCAAAAGATGTCTCTATCGTCCACGGTCCTCCGGGTACAGGTAAAACAACAACGCTTGTTGAGGCTATCTATGAGACACTGCGCCGGGAGAGCCAGGTACTTGTCTGTGCTCAAAGCAATATGGCTGTCGACTGGATCAGCGAGAAACTCGTTGATCGTGGCGTGAACGTACTCAGAATAGGAAATCCCACACGTGTCAACGATAAGATGCTCTCGTTCACGTATGAACGACGGTTTGAGTCGCACCCTGATTATACGCAATTATGGAGTCTTCGTAAGGCTATCCGTGAGATGCGGAGCAACCGGAAGCATACCGACGGATGGCATCAGAAGATGGATCGGCTCAAAGAGAGGGCCACAGAACTGGAGATAAGGATAAATGCCGACCTCTTCAGTGAGGCACGTGTCATTGCCTCAACGCTCACAGGCAGTGCCCATCGTGTGTTGGAACGTCAGAAGTTCGGAACCTTGTTTATAGATGAAGCAGCCCAGGCCCTTGAAGCTGCCTGCTGGATTGCTATCACGAAGGCTACACGTGTGATTCTTGCGGGTGACCACTGTCAGCTTCCGCCTACCGTCAAGAGTATTGCTGCGCTGAAAGGCGGACTGGATAAGACGTTGATGGAAAGAATCGTGGAGAATAGGCCTGAGGTGGTCACACTCCTTAAGATGCAATACCGTATGAACGAACAGATCATGCGTTTCTCCAGCGACTGGTTTTATCATGGAGAAGTGGAGACGGCTTCTGAGATAAAATACCGTGGCATTCTTGATTTGGATACTCCTATGACTTGGGTGGATACATCGGAGATGGATTCTAAAGAGGAGTTTGTTGGTGAGAGTTTTGGCCGGATCAACAAAAACGAGGCAACGCTGACCCTTCAGACACTTTCGGATTACTTTGAGAAGATTGGCAAACAGCGGATTCTTGACGAGCGTGTTGATGTTGGCATCATCTCTCCCTATCGGGCTCAAGTGCAGTATATGCGTAAATTAATCAGGATGAAGGAGTCCTTTAAGTCTTTCAGAAGGCTGATCTCAGTGAATACGGTCGATGGATTTCAAGGTCAGGAGCGCGATATCATCATTATCAGCCTTGTCCGTGCTAATGATGAGGGCCAGATAGGATTTCTCCGCGATCTGAGACGAATGAATGTTGCCATGACGCGTGCACGTATGAAACTCATTATCATAGGTAATGCTTCGACAATGACCCGCCATCCCTTTTATAAGAAACTGTTTGAATATATAAATAAACTCAATGAGAAATGAAACATATAGTTGATATCGAGAAGTGGGAACGTAAGGATAACTTCTCAGTCTTTCAGGGATTCGTGAGCTGCTGGTTTTCCATGACATGTCATGTGGACTGCACTGAGGGATATCGTCATGCGAAAGCATCTGGACGCTCATTCTTCCTCTATTATCTCTATTCGATACTAAGGGCGGCAAATGAAATAAAGGAGTTCCGTTTCCGCATAGACCAAGAGGGGAGGGTGGTTTATTATGATCAGGTGGATGTACTGACACCGATAGCCGTGCCCGGACGTACCTTTTTTACCATCCGTGTGAAATATTACGAGGACTTTGATAAGTTCTATACTGAAGCGCGTAGGCAGATAACTACTATCCCTGCCGATGGCGACCCTTATGGTGCAGACCGGAAGGTGGGAGAACAGGGGGATTATGATGTCATCTTGCTGAGTGCTACTCCTAAACTGTATTTCACTTCTATCGGTTATACATTAATGGAGTCGGGTCGTGCTCTCAATTATCCGCTGATGAACGCAGGCAAGGCCATCATGCGGGATGGACGGATGGAGATGCCTATCTCGATGTCTGTAAGTCATCAGTTTGTGGATGGTGCCCACATACAAAGTTTTATGGAGAAAGTGGAATATTATATGAATGTTGTAATCAAGTGACGCTATACGGCAAGAGAGCCGCTGCATTGTAGTCCTCAGTTTTACTTGTTCATATAGTATTGTCTTTCCGTCTCGACAAACTTCTCGATAGAGTAGCGGAGCATAGTGCGTGGCATCTCTTTTGCAAATTTATCAAGGAAAGCTCTAAGTTGGTCGGCATCACGTTTGCCGGCTTCACGCAACATCCATCCGATCGCTTTCTGCATGAGATCGTGAGGATGGTTGAGTAGATGCTCTGCCAGAGCGTAAATATCCGTAAAATCGTTGTTCCTTATAAAAGCGTAAGTAGAAACCACAGCAGTACGCTGTTCCCAGAGCAGTTTGCTGTCAGCAAGCAGATATAAGATGTCATGGGGTTTATCGATGAGATATTCACCGATGACGGTAGGTGCAGTAAGGTCGACAAGGTCCCAATTGTTTATCCTGTCAGTATGTCTGAGATAGAAATCAAAGTATTTCTTTCTCAGAGTCTCTCTCTCATCTTCTGAATGGTTCTTTTTCCATGAAGTCTTTGACATTATCTTGCAGTTCTCCACCATAATCATCAGTCCGCACATTCGCATCTCGTGCCATTCTGATACCATCAGCTCGCTCATCGTTTCCATTGAAATATCGAGGCAACATTTTGCCACCGTACGTATATTAGGTACGGTGACGCCTAGGAACTGGTCTCCTTCACCATATTCACCCTTTCCCGTCTTAAAGAATTTTGGAAGGATGAGCCGTTTCTCTTCGGTCGAAAGACTCTGAAGTTCGGACAGTATCTGCAATGATGGCTGATTCATATGATGGATGTCCAATTGTAGGTTTAATGCGGATAGATTGGTGAAAACGTATCTTTATCTTCAATTAGATAAAGATGCGGAGAATCAGATAGATACCGGCACCGAGCAGACCGCTTACAGGTATTGTTAGAACCCATGCTGTCATCAGGTCTTTAGTCACTCCCCAACGTACAGCTGAGAGTCGTTTTGTCGCACCAACACCCATGATAGAACCAGCTATTGTATGTGTCGTGCTTACAGGTATCTTCAGAATTTCAGTGAGATAAAGAGTAAGCGCTCCAGCTGTCTCTGCCACCACACCTTCGAATGTTGTTACCTTGGTGATCTTCGTTCCCATTGTCTTGACAATTTTCCATCCTCCAGACATTGTTCCTAAAGATATGGCAGCAAAACACGAGAAAGCCACCCAGTCAGGTATATCTTCTATTGACTTAATTCCCATTCCTATATGTAGCGGATGGGCTGCAATCATGGCGGCAGCAATAATACCCATCACCTTTTGTGAGTCGTTCAGACCGTGGCCGATACTGAACAGTGCTGATGAGACAAGCTGCAGATGTTTGAACCACACCTCTGCATGTACGTGATTTACCTTTTTACAAGAATATAGTACTATCAGCGAGATGATGAAAGCTATAAGCATACCGATAAATGGAGCGAGGAAGATGAATGCTGCTATCTTCAGAATGACTGCACCATGGATTGCGCCGAAGCCGTTTGCCATAATCGCAGCGCCTGCAAAACCACCTATCAGGGTATGTGATGAAGATGAAGGAATACCCTTCCACCATGTGAGTAGGTTCCATATAATGGCGCCGATTACTCCTGCAAGTATAATAGGAAGGGTTATGTAGTGTTCGTATACTGTTTTCGAAACGGTGTTGGCAATACCAAACTCGCCGATAATATACTTTGAGATAAAAAATGCGATGAAGTTAAAGAAAGCTGCCCATATTACAGCTTGAACTGGGGTAAGTACCTTTGTTGTTACGATGGTCGAAATCGAGTTCGCTGCATCATGAAATCCGTTGATATAGTCGAAGACTAATCCTAGAACGATAATGGAAATAAGTAGTGTCATTTATTCTTATATTGACGTTATGCGTATTTCACGATGATAGTTCTTAGTGCCTTGCCTACGTGCTCAGCTGCATCAGTAGCTTTTTCAAGTTCGTTAAGGATTTCTTTCATCTTAATCAGTTCAATACCATCCTTTTCTTCCTCGAACAGTTTGATGATAGCATCCTCATAAATATCGTCGCCTTTATTTTCCAGATCGTGCAACTCTTTGCAGTGTAATTTTAGTTT
>DAIOSW010000043.1:10150-15713 GCA_036752365.1 Prevotella sp. | reverse complement strand
TTCATATATTCCCTAAACGGTTTTGTATCGTAGCCATAATATCCCAATTCCTTCGCAGCCTGCACATTAAATGAGATAAATTGAGAGTTACTCTGGAAATAAGAAGGATCGTTACTCTTCATCATAAACTCAGCCATGGACTTGTCATTCAATGTATCAGCCGGTATATCACTTGGTTTGTTTCCCCATTGCCAGAAAGCGAACGAATATTCCAAGACCCAATAGTCATAGATCTCACTTATCGGAACATTAAACTTATAATTCTTGTCCTTACAAAGTTTTTCGAAGTAAGGAAGAATGGCTGGTTTACGTTTACAAAGTTTCAACTGAAAATCAAGAACAGCCTTTCTACCCTCTTCTGTGCCTGTAATTTTTTCGATAAACGGTTCGTGACGACCATCCTCGACAGACTGATTGAGAGGAGCGACATAAGGAACAGAGACATCAACATCATTCGGAAAGAATGCTCGGTAGAACATGGTTGTCTGTCCGCCCTTGCTGATACCTGTTGCCAGCCACTTCCCTTTGTAGATATTTTTCAAGGATGTGACAACCTCATGAATATCATTAAGGGAGTTTTCTACTGTGAGATAATCCCAATTGCACGGTTTCGGTATTGATTTACCAAAGTATCGGTATTCACATACGATTACATTGGCATTAAGTAATTTCGATAATTCATCACGATACTTTTTATTTTCTGCATAGGTAGCCCAGTAACCTTCGGTCACTACGATAGTGGGACGGTCAAATCCCACATGGCATAAGATGATTCTCTCATCAAATTGTCCTGCCTTTGGATTGTTATAGTCAAGAGGATGAGTATAAAATATCTCATATTTCTCCGCAAAGCCGGCGCTATCGGTCATCACAGAAATCCTTGCGACATTTCTAATTGCAGATAATCGGTCTGTGAGTTGACTTGCAGACACTGTCAAAGATAACGCTAAAACAGCGAAAAGTAATGGTAGTTTAATTTTTAAAGTTTTCATATTTGATAATTTCTTGATTCGTAATATTTTATTTCTGTAATGTCAATCCCATCAGACCAATGACTACATCATTAGAGAGAGTCCTCACGGTAAGTGATTTCAACTTTTTGGTATGATCCAAAGGCATGTCTAATATCACACCTGCTCCACAAGGAATCTCGCGACCATATACGCCTTTGATGTTCAGGTCACGCCCCAAATCCCTACTAACAATACCACTTCCTAAGTGAATACGGTATGGCCGTGGTGATGGGGTATTAAAAGCCTTCCCATCAATATAATAATCCTGTTCTATCGGGCACCAGTTATCAGGATTGACCAGATGCAGGGAATCAGTGGAACCATTCTGATAGGTAACAACAACGATGCCATTATCAATTCGACTTTGCATGTGGTTGGTGGAACCTGCCATCAATAGATACGCATGACCGGCCTTGCCTTTTAACGGTATGACAACACTATCAGGATAATTATTCCAAAGTGAGGTGTAAACAATATTCTTACCTTCTGAGAACGAACGGAACGGAATTGCTATTGATGTTTGTAGAATATTCTTTTTAACCATAGAACGGAGTACGGAGTCACAGATATCTGCCGAGAGTTTTGGGTGACACCACTCACCGATGCCTTGCACCGGTATCCGTAGTGTGGTATAAGGAGATGCTGGTGACAAATACTTATTTCTAAATATATCAGAGACATTCGCGTTCAACGTTTTATCAATATTCACAATCCGACAGTCACCGGATTTTATCTCATTAAAATCGCATCCTTCTGTTTTCTTTTGTTCAACAGAATCATAAGACGTGGAGACAACTGTTACCGCATTTCCACCACCCCATTCAATGACAACTCTGGACATTCCATCTCCAGTGATCAGAAGTTCAAGCATATTGACGTCTCCTGAGATATGATCCAGTCGGTAGTCTGTCTGTTTGCCATTAACTGTTACATTTTTCACATTCTGATATGGCATCCTTACTCTAAGCACGATATTCAATGGCTGTAGGAATTTAGGCACAATCGTATAAATGTCCTTAGGACTCAATCCGACAGTATCAACTCGATTGAATGTATAAATAAGATAAGGTGAAGTGAACTTGGCATGTTTCCAGTTACTAGGGAACCCGGGCCTTATGACACATCGACCATCAAGCGCATCAGGTAATACACCGAAAAGACCATTTATGAGCGTACGTGAACTAATTCCGATATTGTCGCCAAAGTCCCGATAGCACTCACCCCGGGCTGCATCATAGAAACTAATCTGGCCAAAATTTGCCGGACTATCACCAATATACATCTGATCGAGAATATTACTTTTCATCAGGTTGAATCCTTCATCAGAGCGTCCCGCCTCAAAGTAGGCAAGAGCCGTATGCATCACTTCTGCTGACGCTACATTGTTGATACTCCATGAATAAGGCATCCAGTTACTTGTAGAGATGGTGGAATAGCCTTTCTCTTCGAGCCCTTTAGCTATAACGGGTATATGAGGGATATGAGCATCAATATAGCGGGTAGCTTCATAAGCCTGTTTTTCATTGCAAGCGCCGCAATCTATAGCTGTATATACGGTCCAAAGAGCTGCGCTCTCATGTTTACGTTTCAACCCCATGAAATCCTGATATTCGGCCCAGCATCCATTCTTTGGAATCCATAACCGTGAGTTCATCGCAGAAAGGATTTTTTCTGCCTCATCCTGATATGGCTTTCCATCTTCACCCAAGATATCAGCAATCCGGGCAGCCAACTTATTGGCTCGATAATTATATGCCGAAGAATGGGTCACAGCCCCACTATTATAATATAGCGCATCACTCGCCCAGATACAACAATAAGCATCATAAAGACCGTCATTATCGGGATCATAATTCATCTTCTCCCACGCCAAATGACGTTTAATAACGGGCCACATCTTACGCATATAAGCAGTATCCGAATTCCAGCAGAAATGCCATAGCAATTCATCAATATAATTGAGATTCATATCGTAATGGTGCATCTGCTTATTATTATTCGGATTACGGCAGATATATCCATTACTGTACATAGGGGTACCCCACTTTTCAACGGCGCGCGACATGTTTTGAGTAGTGTCCTGGGTTGGATGGCTGATGGTACAAGGCACATCGGTGACCTGACTGGCAGCATAGGCATTGAAATGCTCTATCGCACGATAATTCCATCCTAACACATCACCGGCATAAGCAGCTCTCCAGCCGGCAAGAGGCATTCTCCATCCAATGGCACCGTGCATCCAAGTAGATGTCTTTTTATCCCAGATACCGTCGGCAGCAACCGTTAGTGTACCACCAAGGGTATTGATGTAAGGATCAGGAGTATCAAAAGTAACACGTGTAGCAAGGTAGTTGCGGGCATCTTCGGATTTAGTATATACTTCTTCACCCTGCTTTTGAGTGAGGGCGTGGAGTGATGTACTATCGGCTGCAACATAAGTGGTGCCATTGGCGTTCCATACAAAGGTCTGCAACTGTTTTGGATTTACCGGAGCCTCAAAACTTCCATTAGGATCAGCCCCCATATCACCATTGCGACGAAGTTTGGAGTTATTAATTTCTGAAATAAGTCCTTTTAACTGTACGCTACCTGCGAATCCACCTATTGAAAACATCCATATACCACCTTCGCTGTCTGAATAAGGCAATACAGAGATTGTTACCTGACCATTATTCCATGACTTGTCTGTAAGCTTATATGTACGTTTACCAGCCGTATAACGGGCCTCACAGAAGTCTGTTGAATCAAGAGCCATCTCTTTTCCGTCAATGATAACATGAAACCTCACATTACGATAGTTCTTCGGTTTATAGAGGGCAAAAACCGGTCGGTCGCTAGTCTCTATACGGTAGGCAGAGTGATTGCAATACAAAGCACGCGTAAAACGATTTTTGCCATTGACACAGACAAAATCCCGACCTTCAGGATAGTACTGAAGCGTACGTTCTGTATCGCGTTTATCCTCATTATAGGATGTCGATTCAATGAAATCACCGATCTTCTGTGTCTTCGTCTGTGCCGTAGACGATATTGACAGAACTATAAATAATATAATGATGTAAGCTTTCATCTCTGTTAATAGTTTATTGATGCTTCCCACTACCTGTTTTTTACATTTCTGTAAGGCATGGATGGAAACGTGCTGCAAATATAGTTATTTTATTAACATACGACACTATAAAATTTGTCCACAAACTATAATTTTAGTTCTTAACATACTTTTTTCGATAATATCCATGACTCTCTGCTATTGTTTCACATCAACACTTTGAAATAGTTAATCGAACATCTGGCAGTTTTATCGTATACAGAAAACATAATAAAAATAGAGGGAAGTATGTTAAATTGTATAATTTAACATGTATTTGAGAAAAAATAATTATAACTTTGTCTCCCAACTAAAGACTGTAGATATGACATACCACATAAGAAAGGTTTGTCACATAGAATCAATATCAATGAATAGACGCTATATAAGTAAGTATGAACGATTTTCATTTTTTACACAAACAACAAGAAAAGAGGAATTCTGCTTATACAAAACAGAATAAATCTTCAGAAGGTATTGGATGCCGCCATTGTGGTGCGATAATACCTTTAGATGCTGAACTTTGCCCTGAATGTAAATATCCTGTGCACGACGACCACTGTACCTTCTGTGGAACATCTATATTCCCAGACGATAGATTCTGTCCGGAATGTGGTAATCCTGTACAAGGCATCAGGTGTGCAAAATGTGGTACAATGAATTTTCGAGGGTTTTGTTATAATTGCCATGAGCCTCTCACAGAAAATGCCCAACTTGAAGTTGAAAAGGCCAAAAATGACCCTAAATTCCAACAAGCTTTATCTTTGGCAAAAAAAATAGAGCAGCTCTATGAGAGCCTGTCTGATCATGAAGAAGAAATCTGTAGTGAAGACCTAGAACTCTTTGATTCATACAAGGTATTGTTAGAAGGCCTTGAGAATGGTGTTATCAACACGGATTATATCCATAAAACATCAGAAAAACAAGTCTCAAGTGAAAGAAAGAGCCACATTGACTTAACAGAAAAAATCACAGAGCTTAATCAGAAGATCACAGACCTGACCAAGATACTTAAAAGTTTTGAACCCAATCCTCAGGAGATGCCCCAACTGCAACGCGATTATTATTCAGCAAGAAAGATACGAATTGTCTGTAAAGGTAAAGAACTTGTCACAGCAGGATGGAAATGCAATTTCTGCGGATATGTGCATAAAAATCCTGAGGAGTGCGACAAGCCAAAACTTGGAGGAGAATGGAGATATAAAGAGATTGAGACTGATGACATCAAATGGATTAGACAATAACAAAAATAACAACATCATATAAATGGAACAAAAAGACATTGACAACAGAGAAGATAAGTTTGATTCTGAAGCTACAGAAATAGCAGGTGATGACTTTGAATTCGATAAGACGGAGGTTCCTGCCCAAGATTTTGATGAAGACAAGACGGAAGTTCCGGATAAAACGGAAGTTCCAGATGATTATGACCCAGACAAAACGGATGTTCCTAACGACACGG
>DAIOSW010000043.1:0-10050 GCA_036752365.1 Prevotella sp. | reverse complement strand
ACGGAAGTTCCAGATGATTATGACCCAGACAAAACGGATGTTCCTAACGACACGGCTGATGATCATATTGATTCTAAATCCGACATATCTGTTGAGAAGAATGTGAACGACTCGAGTTCTGTTTACATAATCGAGGAGAATGAATACAAATATATTAAAGACATCTCAACAGGAGATACCGGTGAGGCTGATATCATTCTCGTTAATAACAATAATAAGTCATACGCCCTCAAACTGTATAAGGGAAACCGCCAGTCGAACACAAGCATTCTCGAAAGAGTTAAAGGACTCAAAGATTCAGGTTTCGTCATACCCGTATATAGCTTTGGCAACTGCACAAGAAAAAATGACGGTACGATGTTCACTTACGAATTGATGGAGTACATCGAAAAACCATCTTTAGCTCAATTTGTCATCAACAATAACGAGAACATCTTCCGTAAGATTGCAGTGAATGCTGCCGTATGTATTGACTTATGCCATAAAAAAGGCATCTTACACAAAGATATCAAACCCGGAAATTTCTTCCTTACAGATAAGGACAAAGGCTCACTACTCATTGCCGACTTCGGCGTTTCAACCCTTCTCGACGAAAACGGATACAGTTACACAAAACAGAGTGGAACTACCACATACAACGCCCCTGAGATGTATAATGCCGACGGTAACAGAGTACGTCTGACAACAAAGACAGATTTCTATGCTCTCGGCATCATGTTAATGAGTATCTGGATGGGTGAAAGCAAATTCAGAGCAGAGATGGGTGATAAGATGGATAAGGATCGTGTATTCGACCTCCGTATCAAGAAAGCGAAAGGTGAGCTGCCCTATCCTAAAGATCTGTCAGACAACCTGCTCTTACTCATCAAAGGACTGACTGTGCCTGATGAAGAAAACAGATGGGGATTTGAGGAGGTGATCAAATGGTCTACCGGCAAACTGAAGATGGCCGATATGGCAATAGCAATTCATGACAAGCCGTTCGTTTTTGATGAGAGTACCAGCAAAGTTGCTCATTCTCCGGAAGAACTCGCGGCATTCATGGTAAAAGACAAATATTACGCACTGAGAATTCTAAAACGTGGAAAGGTCTCGGAATGGTTGCGTACGTGTAACAGAGACAATCTCAGTACGAACATCGATGAGATTGTTGATCATGAAAGAGATGACAACGCCTGTGTGATGCGGTCAGTATATCTACTGGATCCCGACTTGCCTTTCTATGGACACGACGACACACCCTGCCGGACATTGGAAGAGATTGGCAATGATATCATACAATTGTCAAATGACGACAAGACCATCACTGAAATGGGATCCGACTTCTACTGTTTTCTACAGTCACACGGGCGAGAGGATCTTTGTAATGAATGCAAGAGAATAGTAGCCGGAAATCTATACAATCCACAATGGGAGATAGCTGCCATGCTTAACCCCAGCCTTCCATTTACCATCTATGAGAACAATGAAATTTCGGAAAGCTTTAACACAACAGAGGATATTGTAAATTATTTCCGCGACCGGAAATGCCTTGTAAACAAAGAATTAGCCTATATACTTGTCTCTGAGTCCTTTGGAATATGGTTGAAGGCACGTGATGAAGAAGCATATCTGAGAATAAAAGACCAAATGGCAGACAGCAAATCTATTTTCGACTACTGGTGTGTCATTTACAACCTCGATCTCAATCGTTCCTATGAGCTTACCTTATCAGATGAGGAAGGCCCTTGCCATAAGACATACGACGATCTCATAGACTTGTTTAATGATACGATTATCTCCTATCTGACAGGAAACAGAAGTGTCAAATCAAGAGATATAAAGCAGATGTTTCTTATGGCTGACGATGGAACGATCGCAGTCAACAGAACATATTACTATTTGAAGTCGAAAGGTAAGGATGTAGAAGAAATGTTTACCGTCATCAAAAATTGTTATAGAGACGTTGGTCAGAAAGGCAATAGACGGTGTGTCGCCTGCACTGAAGAGGTAGCCATGTTCAAAGCTCTAAAAAGTCTTATGGGTAAGGATAAGAATCCACGTTATCTACTGAAGGCTTCAGGCAAAAGCATCACATCACTAAACGATCTGAATAAAATACAAAAAGAAGAATTCAGAAATGAGATTGAGGAAGAGAATCTCACAGCATGGTTAAGTATCTTCTTCCATGACAATCCTTTTGCAGACTTTTCTAAACCGGGAAATTTTGAGAAACTGGCAAATGACTATTTAGCGTTCATCGGCAAGATATATCCTGATTACGAACCAAAGAAACGATTGGAATTGGCAAGAGGTTCAATATTAAGCGACCTCAACCGGCTGAAGAAAAGGTTTACCTTTTTCAATATCGCACGAATTGGTTTTGTCTCGTTGTTCCTGATTGCCCTGATCTTCATTATTACGATAATCATGAAATACGGCATCCCCTACGACAAAGCGGCTTTAAGTAAAAATCTTGTTACCATGGTGATTATTGGAGCAACGATTGGTGCATTCCTAAGCATTCTGATTATTATTATCACAGGCATCAAACGTAATGAGGTAAAGCAAATTATCATTGGAACTTTTATCGGAGGTGTATCTACACTTGGTATCTACGGAATGATGATGTATCTGCCTCTTCAGCTCAATCTGGCTTTATCAGGAATTATGCTCATACTAGCTGTTACTATCCTTTGGATATGTAGGAAAAGCATCTCTTATAATAGCACAGAATACAAGTCGCTCATCGCTATCGGTCATGATGCAGACCTCATGCACGTGCAGCCATCCCACTTCGCTTTCCAGCATATCTTGGACAAGTACGATTATGAAGAAAAAGAGTCTCTCATTAAAGGTGCCGAGACTCTTCGTACAAAAACAAAGGTACTGGTAAAATGGTTCACGCCATCCACTGCCCTGCTAATGGTTATCATGGGTCTCCTGATTTATATCACACCGGCCCTAGGCGGCAAAGGATTGCCCAGATTTCAAGAAGATCAGGAACTGACTGGCGTATGGGAGGGAACATTCGGTAAAAATGAGGCAGCAATCAAGTTTACGACCATGAACGACGACTCGGTAAGAGCCATCGTATACGTAAAATTCAAGCACAACGTGAGAGAATCATTCTCAGGAGTAATTGATCGAAAAGAGAGTACCTTGGAGATGAACGACAGTATAGACAATGGTATCCTCGATGGACGTATGGTAGGTAGCATCAATCAGGAATATACCGTGTATGAAGGAAAATACATCAATGATAAAACCGGAAGAAAGAGCTCCTTCAAATTTTCAAAAGACAAAAATTAACCCGATCAGAAAGTAGTAAATCTTATATATAATGGCTATCTGTAAAAATTGCAACACCGATAACCGCAATGAGGCTATATACTGTAGAAAGTGCGGTACACAGCTTATGAGCGTTACGGACAAACTCTTTCAGGAGGTAATCGGTAAGAGAGAGATTCTCAACCAGATTATAGAGAGAGCGGACATGTTTAAGGAGGAGAAGCTCCGAGGAAACCCTCGCCCTGACATGAATATCCTTATTTTAGGGAGTTCCGGATCCGGAAAGACATTTCTGGCCGACACCATACAGAATTACTTCTTTACGAACGGGATTATCACCAAACCGGAGTTGAAACGTATTGACGCTTCCAACTTTGAAGGACTGACCGACGATGATATAAAACAATATCAGAATTCCATCTTGTTCATAGATAATGTACATCTTTTGATGAACAACACAGACAGTATCTCACCTATTGACTCCCTGCTAAGCCGCATGGAGGATTTTGAACGCGAAGGCAAGAGAGACGTCAAGAAAAGCTATGAAAATCCTATCGTCATCTTTGCCGGTCTTTCAAACATCGTAGAAAGTTTCTTCGAGAAAAAAAGTAGCGGAATGAGCAGGTTTGGCCTTGAAATAGAACTGAAAGACTACACCGTAGACGATCTCTACCAACTCTGCATCAAACAACTATCCGGCAAACAGATAGGTTTATCGGAAGAGGCAGACAAGAAGTTATACGGATTTTTTAAAGCGCTGATACGCAAGCGAAAAATAACATTTCGGAATGCATACGAAGCTATCGAGAAGTGCAACCTGATACAACAGCAAATGTATAAAAACGGCCATACCAAGGCCGAAGCTGACGATATCACAGGTGAAATCTATTACGAACCGACTCCTGAAGAGATTATGAGAGGTCTTGACTCATTTGTCGGGATTGACAATATCAAGAAAGAAGTGCGCAGTCTGATTGATGCCGTCGAGGAGTGCCGCCGTAAGACAAATGATCCGAAAGCCATCCCCCACTTCGGTGATCATTTCATTTTTACGGGAAATCCAGGAACGGGAAAGACGACAGTCGCACGTGTCTTTGCCGACATTCTTAATGCACTGGGAATACTCCCCAATGGTCAACTTATCGAGGTGACACGTGATGAACTTGTTGGGCAATACGTAGGAGCCACAGCGGCACAGACGCGCACGGTGGTCGAAAGTGCGATGGGTGGCGTCTTGTTTATTGATGAGGCTTACACCCTTGCTACCGGAGGAGACAATGATTTCGGGCGTGAAGCAATAAACGCGCTCTTGAAACCCGTTGAGGAACAACGCGGTAAATTTGTCTGCATACTTGCCGGATATAGTAAGGAGATGTTGGATTTCGTAAATGCCAACTCAGGTATTGCCAGTCGTTTCAACAAGAAGATTGAGTTTGAGGACTACAAACCGGAAGAGTTGACACTCATCTTCCGTAAACTCCTTGAAAAGGGTGAAGAACATTTCATGCTCGACACCGATGCAGATGAGTCTCTTCCTAAGTTCTTTGAAAAGATGTATGCCACCCGAACCAAGAATTTCGGAAATGCCCGCGAAGTAGTTAATGCCTACCGGAAAGCGATAGAACGCCATTCTCAACGGATACGGAAAAACAAGCTACAGGATAATCACATTCTCACACGCGAAGATATCGAAGGGGCGGAAGCTCTCAAGGAACTGTCTATCGATGATATTGTAGCAAAGCTCGACGAAGAGTTTGTTGGAATGTCCTCCGTCAAGAAGTTTGTAAAACAGATTGCGATACAGAAGGCTGACATGGACGACCGCCTCAACCTGGGTCTTCCTGTAGACCAGACGATCAAACTCAATATTATCCTCACCGGCAATCCCGGAACAGGAAAGACCACGGTAGCACGTAAACTGGGAGAGATCTTCTACTCGATGAAATTACTCAGCTCGCCTGAAGTGATAGAACGCGAACGTAAAGATATTGTAGGACAATATATGAACAGTGCAGGCGAAGAGATGGCGAAAGCATGTGATCTGGCAATGGGGAAGGTGCTGTTTATCGATGAAGCTTATGCCCTTGCCCCTGTCAACGATGCAGGAACAAAAGATGAAGAAGCAACCAAAGCTGTTGAAGTTCTGATGAAACGTATGGAGGATGACGCAGGAAAATTCGCGGTGATACTTGCCGGATATCCGAGCAGGATGGATGACTTCATCCGTGTCAACGACGGTATCGCACGCCGTATTACTTATCGCATCAACATCGATGACTACAACCTGTCTGAACTGACAGACATCTTTAAGAATATAGCCAAAAAGAAAGGTTACTGTCTGGCAGACGGCACAGAAGAACTGCTATCAAGCAAGATCTCCGATATGCTCCAACGTAAAGACAACAGCTGGGGAAATGCTGGAGAAATGGTAAAACTCTTCTCTAGCGTGCAGATCCGTCAGGCGGCACGTCTGCGCACCCTGCCTAAAGATCAGCTCACGAAAGAGTCATACCTCACTTTTATGCCTGATGATATTCCTTTCGAGAAACCAAAAGTATTAGATCCGGAGCAGGCACTAGCCAACCTCAACAAATTAATTGGTCTCCAAAACATCAAAGACCAGTTAAGCAGCCTCATCGCTTCCTTCAGAGTAGAGGAACAAAAAGCAAAACTCACAGGCGAAATCATCAAAAGGAATGCGCCTCACTACATCTTCATGGGTAATCCGGGTACAGGCAAAACGACCGTCGCAAAGTTAATGGCTGACATACTGGTGTCTATCGGTGTCCTCACTCGCAATCATCCTGTAGAGGTTACCGAGAAAGATCTCGTAGCAGGGGTTGTTGGTCAGACTGCGATCAAGACGACAAACGTCATCAACTCAGCCCTTGGAGGTGTGCTGTTCATTGACGAGGCCTATTCACTGAATAAAGGCGAAAGTGGCAGTAACAGCTTTGGACAAGAAGCTATCAACACGCTTCTGGAGAGATTGACACGCGATGCAGGGAAGTTCGTTTGCGTACTGGCAGGTTACAAGAAAGAGATGAAACAATTTTTGGAAACGAACTCTGGCCTTGCGCGTCGTTTCCGTATCATAGAATTTGAGGATTATACACCTGACGAATTGGAACTTATCTTCCGTGATCTGCTCAAGAAGAATAACCTCACGATGGACAATGATGCTGAAAAGAACATTTCATCCTTCTTCAGGAAGATTTATGAGACACGTGACGTCAACTCGTTCGGTAATGCGGGGGCTGTAGTCAACATCTTTAATGTAGCGAAAGAACGACAGGGAAAACGTCTACTGCCACTGCTTAACGAAAACAAATGTACTGCCGAGGACCAACGGATCTTGACTTATTCAGATATCACAGGTGAACACGCCATGAAGAAGGCCACAGCAGAACTGATGGATGAGTTCAGTACGTATATTGGTGGCAGCAAGGCTGTGGAGAGCATGGCTCAGGTACTCAAGCAGATTGAGTTTGACAGAAAGAGAGCAAAACTGACAAAGAGTGCTTTCACAAACAAGAAAACAAGATTTGCCTTTATTGGTAATCCTGATACCGGACAAACGGAATTTATTCAAATCATGGCCAATATCTTCAAGGAGATAGCTGTCATCGCCGGCACAGACATTCATGACATCGACCTAGCACAGACCCTCCGTTCTATTGTTTACGAAGCTGATGCTGATGATAAATCACTCAGCAACGCAGCAGGTGAGTTTACAATCATTCATAATATTCATGTACTCTTTGACAATCAGTATACAAAACGTCTGGAGAACTATCTCTATCAGAAGATAGATTCCGATGTGAAAGGCACCATCTATATTTTGGTTATCACTCCCGATGAATGGAACCTACTTAACTCCGTATGTCCGAGACTCTCGATCCTCTTCCGGGATACAATGATTTTCGATGACTATACTCCTGCCGACCTGTCGCGCCTGTTTATTCATCACGTCACATCATCAGGCATGTCAATAACCCCCGAAGCTGTTGCTGTATTACCCGTATATTTCGCCTCACACACGGAGTTTGGCAAAGCCGAGATTAAGACTCTTTACGAAGACGCAATGAGCAATCTTGACAAACGTGTAGCCGAGATGGAATCATTCAATGACAGTGACCTCACGCAGATCACTGCCGATGACATACCTACAGACAATAGCTAACACTTTTCACAGAACAATTAAATGAAATAAATCATCATGAAAAAATGTCCTTTTTGCAAAGCTGAGCTGTTGGACGACAGTTTCTTCTGCGACCAATGCGGTAAGGAGCTGAAGATCTGTAAGGAGTGCCAATCCTTCGTGGCTGGCAAATTCTGCACCAATTGCAGCAGCAGAAACATCATTTTGGCCAAAGACTATATACCCGGACAGGAGCCTAGAGAAGATAAGCCCGCACCTGAAAAAGTGTCGGAACAAATTGTATCATCGAGTGTTAGTAACACGGTGACACCACCGGTCATTAACCGTATGGTAGGAATCAACCACGAGGTGACTTTTGAATTACATAGTGACAAAGGAAAGTACACCTTTGGTCGCAAGGCGGGAGAGTTTACGGTATTCTTCAACAGCATCCGTTTCATCTCACGAGAACATGCAGAGATAACGTTCGACAACAATCATAAATATTGGAGCATCGTGGATCTTGGATCATCCAATGGAACCTTTGTCAACGGAAAGAAGCTGGATCCAGACACTGCGGTTAAAGTAAGCACAGGGGATGTCATACAGATCGCTTTTGCCAAATTCAAATTCGAATAAATATGAAGATAACCATCTCGTCAGAATCGAATATGGGAAAAGTAAGAACCAACAACGAAGATCTGGGATTGGTTCAGAATACCCTTGTATGTGATACGCCTGTCAAATCGTATTTCGATCTTGATGTCGAGGCTCCTGTTATTGCGGCTATAGCCGACGGAATGGGTGGTCTTGATGACGGGGAGATTGCCTCGATGATGGTGATAGACAGTCTCCGCAACTGGCTCGAGACCGTCCCCCCGGATGCCGGTTCAGAAGAGATTATTGCCTGTTTCAACCGTTGGATACCCATTACCAATGACAAGATTATCTCTGCTTGCCACACTAGAGGCATGGGAACTACTCTCGTTGGATTAGTTTTTACCAGTCATGCTGTATTAGGATTCAATGTCGGAGACAGCAGATTATACCGATTCCGCGAAGGATGGCTCCGCCAGATTAGTGCTGACCACTCTCAACGTAACCTCACGGGTGACCCCTCTGTTCCAACCAATCTTATCTATAATTGTTTCGGTGCTGTGAAAAATACTTTTGCAGACTATTTCGATATCACATCTAACATCAAGGATGGTGATACGTTCCTCCTTTGTTCCGATGGTCTTTCAGATCTTCTGTCAGATGACAACATAGAAGATTTGCTCAACAAGGGAGCAACTACCGCCGATCTCATTGAAGCAAGCAACAAGGCTGGAGGTAAAGACAATATCACAGTAGGATTGATTACTGTTTTCTCTTAAGAGAAGAAGATGAGTATTGGCATACAACTTTAGCAATATCTGCTATCACCTGATAATTAGTCTCTTTACTTTCTTTCGAGTTCATGATGAATATCGCATACAGTATTGTGCGATTATCGGGCATCTGCATGACCCCAATATCGTTTACCACATTGCTACCGGGGAAAAAGGCAGAACCTGTCTTATGGGCTACGATAACATCTTGAGGAATCTGAGATTTCACCGAACCGGTTGACGTCTCAGTCATCGTCTTCCACAAAAAGTTTCTCGAATCTGTTGATAATATCTTTTTCTCTTGAAATAATTTTAGTAACTGTATGGCGCAAGTCGGTGTGGTCCAATTATCGAACTGAGCCGAAGGAGTAAGATGTTGTTCAGCTTCTGTTTTTTTTATTTTCATCTCAGTAATACCAAGAGAACTAAGATAATTATTAACTTCTGATGTTCCACCCAACAGATGCAGGAGAATATCACATCCATTATTGTCACTTTGTGAAATCGTATAACGAACGATTTCTGACAGAGGCATTTTAATATTACCTTCAGGAAAATTATCACGAATAGGACTCCATGTTCTAGGAAGCAGATCTTTGGCTGTGATAAATATGGAATCCTTCAGATTCATCTTTCCTTTATCCACCTCGGCCAAGACTTTCAGTGCGATAGGGAACTTAAAAACGCTCTGCATCGGAAAATGTTTATCACCATTTATATTGAGTGTCTTTCCAGTCTGAACATCATAAAGTGCAACACCTATTGTTGCACGTTTGCCCTTGATAATTTTGCTTATTTCTTTTCTGATTCCATCAGTTTGTGCAAACGTGAAAGAAGACACTAAAATGAATATGAGATAAGAAATTATTTTTTTCATCTTATTTTATTTTTATTAATCTGTTTGATTCTCCATTCTACAATGGCGACTACGCCAACGCGCAAAGATACTAATAATATTAACTTAGCACAAATAATTCACAAAAAAGCATCATCATATCAAGGAAATAAAATTTTGATTTACCCTTCAGGAACGTGTAACTAATTGACTGACAGTTTACCCGGCTGAAGGGTAATTTTGTGGTTTAAGATGATAGAGAGATTCATATAATCATTATTTCTGTAGTAAGAAACGGAAATAAGTTAACAGACGGTATCTGCTGAATTCAGTCAGCACTTCTGCTTATTTTAATCGACAAAATTGCTGACTGGAGTCAGCAGATTATATGTTTATATTAAATCACATCAAACATATTTATAAATATAAATATT
>DAIOSW010000042.1:0-15722 GCA_036752365.1 Prevotella sp. | reverse complement strand
TGACATAGGCAGCGACACCACACGACCGGAGTCCCTGTATATAAGGAACAACCATCTTGCTGCTCAGATAAGGATCCTCTCCCAGATATTCGAAGTTTCGTCCATTCAAAGGAGTTCGATAGATATTCACACCCGGGCCCAGTATCATATCCTTGCCACGGTATAGAGCTTCTTCGCCAAGACTCTTACCATAGAAAGATGACATTTGAGGGTTCCATGTCGCTGCAAGACAGGTCAGTGCAGGAAAGGCTACACACGAATCATTTGTCTGTCCGGCCTGCTCCCACTCATCCCAAAGCACATCAGGACGCACGCCGTGAGGTCCGTCGTCAGTCCAGAAGTCAGGCAAGCCCAACCTTTTGACACCAGGTGATGAGAACTTACTCTGTGCATGAATCACAGCAATCTTCTCATTGAGGGTCATCCTGCTTAAAGCGTCTTCTATCCGTTGCTCTACAGGTCTCGATGGATCCTGATAGATCGGAATCTGGGCTTTGGCTGCCAGCGTGACAGACATCAAGAATAAGGACGTAATTATTACTTTATTTATATTATTCATAATTATCTTTGATAAAGAGATTATTATTTTTGAGGAGCATTTAATCCTATTGACTTAATATACCCAATCTGTGGAATACAATTTTCACATTTAATTTTCTCCAGATACTGATTCAGGATATCTTTCGCTTTCTGCTGATTAGGACGAGCTTCACGAATATCTTTGTATATTACTCTTTGTGACTCAACAAACTTGACAACAACACTATCCCATTCGGCAGGGCGTTCTACTGCATTTACGCAAGAATTATCTAATTTCTTATAAGGCCAAAAGGTGTAGCCTATATTATGATCCCGAAGCATCTTACAAAAACTATCCTGCCACTCATCTGTATTATGTCCGGTTTCACCCATGTACATAGGTAATCCGGTCTTATCACGAAAAGAAATGATACTTTCTATAGCTTTACTATCTGTACCGCCACCATATCTATGACATGTGTACATGATCTTATCATCAAATTTCCAGTCGGAAAAGACATCAAAATTTCCATTCCACTGAGCGCCACCCAGAAGAACGATATGATGACGATCTACTTCTCTGATAGACTTGACTGCACGCTTATACAATGGTTCCAGTTTCGTATTCAGCTCTTTCATATTGTCGAAATAAGGCGCAATAGGTTCATTCAGAAGTTCATAACCTAATATAACAGGCTCATCTTTATACCTGTCAGCAATCTTGCGCCAAATGTCACAGAACAGAGACTGACTCCTTTCGCTTTCGAAGAGCCAAGGATAACCGTAACTGTCATCAATATTATCACCTGTCTGTCCTCCGGGAGCATCATGCATATCAAGGATAAGATACAAATGATGACCACGACACCAACTGACAAGAGAGTCTACACGTGCAAATCCATCCTGATTGACATTCAGTCCCATATAGTCTTCGTCTGTAAACAACTTATAGTTAAATGGCACACGAATAGTATTGACGCCTAAAGAAGCTAAATAATCAATATCACGACGGGTGACATAATGATCCTTGAACTTACGCCAAAACTCATCAGCGGCATCAGGACCGACCATCTGACAGATTGCTTGATTGATCATCCAATAGCTATTCGTCTTTTTAAAACCGAACATATAACCTTCAGGATTTAACCAGTTGCCTAAATTTGTACCAATAATGAAAAGCTTCTTACCATTTGGCTGTACTAAATCCTTTCCATCAATTGTTACATATTTGCCTTTAGCCATTGCACCATAACTAAATAATGCGAATGCCAAACTTATGCAAAGTACAAACTTATATATTCTTTTCATTATTTGATTTTTATCTCTTCGTTTTTATTGCTGCTGGAATACACGCACATAATCTACCTCCATGGTAAGAGGCAAGGCACTGTAATCAACACCTTGTGCACCACCCCAGTTTCCGCCGAAAGCCAGATTAAGGATGACGTAGAAAGGAGTATTGAATGGCCATGCATTGGCACCTGAGCCATCATTCTTATAGGTAAGTATCGTTTGTCCATCAACATAGAAAATGATCTCGCTGCTAGTCCATTTCATCGCATACACGTGGAAGTCTGACTCAGCCGTATCTATTTTCTTATTGCCACTCTCAATAGCGGTTCCTCCATTATTATATTTATTACAATGAATGGTAGAGTAAATCACATTAGGATTATATCCTACTTCTTCCATGATGTCAAGTTCACCACATCCGGGCCATGGATTGGTAGAATAATTATTATTTGCCGGCATCATCCAGAAGGCAGGCCATGTGCCTTTACCCTTGGGGAGTTTGATGCTTGCCTCGAAATATCCATATTTCCAACCTGTTCCGACATTGGCATAGACACGTCCGGAATAGATCTTTCCATTATAATTAAAACAGTGGATCTGCAGTTTTCCATCTTTAATCTCCGTCACCCGGTTGCCATCGATCTGACCATTTACGTAGTTCTGAAGTTCATTGTTCACCCAGCCGGAACTTTGAACCTCATGAGTCCAGTCGCTGCTAAGGGTTGTTCCTGTATTAAACTCGTCATGCCATACCAGTTTATAACCATCAGGACCTGTGGGATCAAGATTTGCACTACCCTCTTTCTGGGTCACTTTAATGATCTTACGAGCTGTTCCAGCCATCAAGGTGATGGTTCCTTTACGTATCTGTGTCGTCGGGTTGACATCTGCGGAGATGCTGGAAATACTCTGTCCGGAGCCGGCACTTGTCTTACTCATCTTAATCCATGAGTCTGAGATAATCGTACCCCATTCATGGGTAGCATTGACAGTGACCGATGCGGAGCCACCTGTACCATCTAAGGTTATAGAATCGGGAGTACAGGTTATTTCATCGACATTGGTTATGTCATTACCATTGCTACCGCCACAGGCGATTAACGCAAAAGAGAATAGGATGCCGGTAATAGAAAACAGTTTTTTCATCATGATTTATTTTAAAGGAGGCCACCCTGATATCCGGAGCGGCCTCCTTGATTATAATTATTTTGGAGAATTTTTGATCAGTGTAATGTCGGTAATCGTGAATTCATCACCTGCCTTACATCCACCAAAGTCAAAGATCAGTTTTACATTCTTCACGTCTGTTCCGTTCTTCAATTTTACGTTTGTAAACTTGAGAACTTTCTTCTCGCCGGCGTTCAGGCTGACGTTACCTTTATAGAACAACTCGTTACTATCATCTTTTGCTCCGGCCTCACATAGTTTGATGGTTGCACGTGGCACAGCAGAAGTACAAGACAGTACACAAGAGAAGTCTACGGAATCAACAGCGGCAATTGGAAGACTCTTCGTGGTAAACGTGTTCTGTGCCTGCCATTCAGAAACTGTTGCATCGTTGGCCTTGATGGTATAGACCTTGCCACCATAAGCCTTCGTACTAACCTTGAAATCAGGATTTCCTATCTGACCCCAATTTGCATTACTCCACCAGAAGGAGATGTCATAAGCCTGATTGGCATCTACATCCTTCCACATATTGTTAGGATCATCATAATTGAACGGTGCTACACGACCATCATCATTTGCATTGTCCTTTAATACGATGTCACTGACTGTTACATTTGTATTGGCAGGATTTCCACCGAAGTCAAAGACCATCTTAAGATTATTAATATCCTTACCGGCAACGCCTGAAGCATATACCACATACTGTTTATTAGCCTTGAGACTTACAGACTTTTCATAATCGATGAGAGAAGTCTTGTCGTCATCACTGCAAACCTTTACTGTAGCAGCAGGAATATCATTGGTCGCGGTTATCTTGGCTGAGAAATCGTAAGTCTTAGTAGCCGAGATAGCCATATCTGTCTTAAACGTGAACTGGTTCTGCCATTGATAGATGGAAGCAGTAGGATAAACCAACTTGAACTTATTACCATCCACCGTCAGGACTGGATCAGGAAGTTGAGTCCAGCTATCTGTTGTTGCATAATAGAATGTATTCGTGTACTTACAGGTAGTGAACATATTGAAGCTACTGTTCGGATCGAATCCCTGGAAACCTACGTTGTCTTTATCTGATCCGAAAGGAATGCTTGTCAAGATGATATGCCATGCCGTCTTACCGTTATCATAAACAAGGGTAAGTATATTCTTGCTGATATTCTCAACACGGAATACAGGTTTAGCATACTGTGCGTCATCAGCAACAAATGGGAATAGCGTATTATTGCTTAAAGTAAGAAGGACATCATCACCCTTCACACTTACTGCCCATGTGGCCGTCTGTGGCTGTGCTGCCTGTTCTTTATCGGCAGTAATGCCTCCACGAAGTACCTTACCATCGGCACCGGGACTGTACGTATAGTTACCGTTGTTACTAAACGTGATAGAGTCATCGTACAGACAAAGATCGGCTAGCTCATCGGCCTTGGCAGTCCACGCGCCGGTACCGTCAGTACCTGTATTTCCATAACCCAGATGGGCAGCCTCTGCGTCAGCGATATGCCACATCTTACCTCCGGCAGAAGCGAGGAATGCCTTGATCGAAGCAAGATCTTTCAATGAGTTATTGACATGAACCGTCTTTGTGATCACGCTCTGACTGAAACCGTTTTTATTGCCTATTCGCAAACTGACAGTCTTGTCTCCATAAAGGGCATAGATCCTTGATACGCTGTCCAATGTAGAATAGAAATCCGTCTCTTTGGGATTATCCGTAGCAGCCGTACGGACAGCCGGCAAATACCATAAAGGATATTGGCCTTTCATCTCCGGTACAATGGCCGATACTGTATTTGTTGTCTGGTCAACATTGACCGTGAAATTCACTCCATCAATGGTAGGTATACCATTCTGGTCGGCTCCACTGAATTCTTCAGGTGAACATGCCACGATGGAAAATCCGACAAATAGAAGTCCTGCTATATTTTTAAAATTCTTTTTCATATTATTATATTCTTAATGATAACTATTAATAATCATTCTGTACAAGATTAGGATCTGAATCCAATTCTGATTGTGAGATAGGAATATACTTCTTCTTTTCCGTCCATGTATTAGTACGATAACCATAGGTATCAGGAACAAGCACAGAGGCAGCTTTTCCGGTACGAACAAGATCCCAGTAACGTTTACCCTCTCCAACAAATTCCAAACGACGTTCTTTGATGATATCGTCTAGGGTGATGCTGGTCATTGCAGGAAGACCGGCACGTGTATGAACCTGATTGAAATAGCCAAGAGCTGTTGTCTTATCTTTATCAAATGCGAGTTCTGCTGCATTCAGCAATGTCTCAGAGAAACGATATACACGCAGGTTATTGTTGTAGTTCAGGTTTGCATCGAAGCCAGCATCTGCATTGTTTGCATTCTGTGCGATATATTTAGCAAGCCAGATGTGAGTATCCTGATAACGGTTTGTATAGGTTGTTCCACGTACGTCCCAGCAGGTAGCGGCACGACGTTTGTCAGCAGCATCATACATATTATAGGTCTCCAGACGTACCGGCATGAAGCCCCATCCGTCACCATCAAATCCGTAATCTTTCAGATAGTGGAAGCCATTTGGAGAGATCAGTGTCGGCATAACCGTACCACCTACTGCCAGAGGACTGCCCCAGCCACGTTCGTTATTATTGTCATCATAGTTGATTTCCCAGATAGACTCTTTACACCACTCTCCACTCTCTTTCCAGATATCGGCATAGTTGTCCATCAAGCCATAATTCTTATCACCTATGATTTTCTGCATAAACTCCAATGCCGTAGGATAGCGGGATGTATCTTTTTGATACATAACCATCTCGGCATACATCATGTAAGCCATCGCCTGAGACACACGGCCATACTGACTTGAGGGCCATTCCATCGGTAAGACATTCGAATTGATAATCTCTTCCAACTCAGCGATCAGTTTTGTATACACCTCATCAGCTTTCAACTGTGGTGCGGTATAAGGGCTGGAAAGATTCTCAAGATAGAAAGGAATGTTTCCGAAATAATGCCATAGATTATTATAGTAGTAGACACGTAAGGTACGGGCCTGCATCTCATAGCTCTTCTTATTTTCTGCTGTAAGGTTCTTGCCCCAACCCAGATACTTGAGAAGGTCATTACAACGTTTTACACCTGAATAGTCAACCGTCCAAAGGGAGCTGAGCGTATTGTTGGCATCACCTTCATAATTAAACAGTTTATGCCAGTTCTGCATATCGGCTTTATTCGCACCGCCTACCCAGAAATTATCTCCCATGATCTCGGCATCGATATTCAGAGCATTATACTGTCCCAGTCCCCAATCCGGCCAATGGATAGGATCATAAGCTGCGATGAGCGCTTCCTGTATATGTGCATCCGTCGTATAATATTCTTCCAGAGGTTCGCCACTTGGGTTCGTGACGTCCAGGAAACTGTCTTTACATGCTGTCGTAACCATGAGAGAAGCTGCAAACAGGCTTATTGCAATATATTTATTTGTTTTCATATTTCAGTTGAATTTAAATATTAGAATGTAAGATTAAATCCGATAGTCCATGTACGGGCTTGTGGATAAACGCCACGGTCAATACCGAGTGATGTTCCTCCTGAAGATATTTCAGGATCATATCCCCAATATTTTGTCCATGTAACAAGATTCTCTGCCATCACGAAGAAGCGAAGACGTTGTATCATTATTTTGTTCGTTATGTTACGTGGCAGTGTATAACCTAAAGAGATGTTTTTAACGCGAAGGAATGAACCATCATGTACATAGAGGTCAGAAACCTGCCAGTTCTTATCATCACCCAGTCTTAAGATAGGATATTTGTTGCTTGTGCCTTCACCAGTCCAACGACCGAGCATCCATGTTGGATAATTGCCGGAGTACACATCTGTACGATAGGTGGCATCTAATACATCACAACCGGATACGCCTTGCAAGAAGAGATTAAAGTCGAAACCCTTCCAGTCTGCATTAAAGTTAAAACCAAAGTTCCATTTCGGAGTTCCGTTACCGATGTTAGTACGGTCATCGCTGGTGATCGATCCATCTTTATTAACATCTACGAAACGAACATCGCCAGGACGTGCATTCGGCATGATCAGCTTGCCATCGGCATTGGTATAGGCCTTCACTTCTGCCCAGTTCTGGAATATACCGGCTGTCTTATATCCAAAGAAATACGGGAATGGCTGACCATTCATTGCACGTGTTCCACCACCGGATATACCCTGAATACCATCAAGATCCATATAACCCGTATCATTACCCAGATTCTTCAGTTCATTGTGTGTGTAAGTAGCATTCGCCTTGACTGCGAATTTAGCATCAGCCACACTCCATTTGTAACCAAGTTCAAACTCAACACCACTATTCTGCATACTACCGACATTACCGATAGGTTTTGTTTCACCTACATAACTAGGGATTGGCTGGGTCATCAGCATACCGTTGGTTTTCTTCATATAATAGTCAACGGTAAAGGTCAGAGCGTTATTTAAGAAGCCGAAATCCATACCTAAGTCTGTCTGCTCACTTTCCTCCCATTTCAGATCAGGGTTAGCAAGTCCACTGGCCTTAGATCCGATAAACTTGGTGGCTTTCTGACCAAACAATACATTATTACCCATCGCGTTCAGTACGGTATAGCGGAAATCGCCTATATTATCATTACCGTTCTTACCCCAGCTGGCACGAACTTTAAAGTTTGACAACCACTCTTGAGTCTGTTTCATAAAACTCTCATTCATCACATTCCAACCAACAGATGCTGAAGGGAATGTACCATATTTGTTGTTGGCACCAAAACGGCTGGAACCGTCACGGCGAACAGTTGCCTGGAACATATAACGTTCTGCATAGTTATAACTTACACGTCCGAACAAGGAAGACATGGTATGGTTTACATAAGGACCGCCATAAACATTCTTCTGAATGATGGCACTTGTAATCTTACCGGTAGCATCAGTTACGTATGAGATATCGCCTGTAGCGTAATTGATGGATGGTTTATCTACATTGACCAGATTCCATCTGCTTCCTCCTAAGTCATCACCGGTGCTCTTAAAAGCCGACTGACCAAGAACGATTCCGAAAGTGTGATGACCGATGGTCTTGTCATAGGTAAGTGTGTTCTCAACCTGCCATACGGTTGTATTACCCTTATATTCGCTGGCACTGGTATGTTCCTGTTTGTTATTTCCATTCAGGTAATACAGTGATGTAACGGCACTCTCATTACCATAGAAGGAGAGGTCTGCGCTATAAGCGAAATGATATTTCAGGTTATCCCAAAGCTGTACATCAAACTTGAACTTTGGAACAAACTTATGTGACCAGTTTTGTGTTGGTGGAATTGAAAGCATCGCCAGCGGATTACTCATCTCCTGATAGGTACCAATGTAATTAGGTACAGTATAAGGATTTCCACTTGCATCAGAAGGCAATGTGTAATTGCTATAGTTGGCTCTCATTGCATCAGCAGCCGAACCGGTAAGTGTTACAGGAAGTAACGGAGACAAATAAAGTGCACTTCCGAGTACGGAACCGAACTCAGAGTTTGTTGATATACCGGTATTCTTAATACGAGAATAGCCCAAGTCAACAGTGACATCAATTTTATTCAACCAGTTACGGTCTTTTGATTCGTCAAGGACATTGTAGATGTTGTTTGAGCGTAGAGAGAGTCTTTCATAGTTAGACTGTCCGTAATTACCACCCACGATACCGTCCTGTTTATAGTAACCCATTGACAGGTAATAATTCAACTTGTCCGAAGCACCATTGATAGATACATCATGATTCATCACCGGAGCATTGTCATTGAATACCAGACTCTGCCAGTCTGTACCGAATCCAGTAATCTTATTACCATTGGCATCAATCAGATTATAAGGATCGGCATAAAGAGGAGCCTGACCGCCATTTACATATTTCTCATTTTGCAGGATTGCATAGTCAGTGGCACTGGTGACATCTCTTTTACGTGATGCACTCTGCCAGCCATAAGAGAAATTGTAGTTGATGTCTGTCTTGCCTGTTTTTCCTTTCTTCGTTGTGACCAGGACGACACCGTTAGCTGCACGTGCACCATAGATAGCACCCGATGCGGCATCTTTCAGAACCTCGATACTCTCGATATCACTCGGATTCAGATAATCAAGGCCACCCTCGATAGGCATACCGTCAACAATATAAAGCGGGTCGCTGTTATTGATAGTACCGATACCACGAATACGTACCTTAGGAGCTGCGCCAGGCTGACCTGAAGAAGAAGTTACGTTAACACCGGCAGCAAGGCCTTTCAGTGCATTGTCTACACGTACCGGAGCCTTTCCGTTCAGATCCTCAGCACTGACTTTCGCTATTGAAGCAGTAACGACACTCTTTTTCTGTACGCCATAACCTATTACTACGAGTTCGTTCAAATTCTGTTGGCTTTCCTTCAGTACGATGTGCATATTGCCGGCAGCCTTTACTGTCTGCGTTACGTACCCAATATAGGAAATCACTAGCATACTACCAGGTGTTACCGATATTGTAAATTTTCCATCGATATCAGTAACAGAACCCAGAGAAGTTCCTTTCTGAACTACAGAAGCACCAATAATAGGTTCATTCTGATCATCAACGACGATTCCTCTACAATTTTCCTTTTGAGCATACGCCATCGTAGAAATCAGAGTAACCATAAACAAAATTAAAAATCTAATTTGTTTCATACTTAAATTTTTTGATTAACATTAAATTTTTTAAAAGCATCATGGCTATTGCTAACCATTAGATGTTCACGATTGCAAAGATAAAGTAAATCTATAAACGTTATACTTTTATAAAAAGGGAAAGTGGATTAAAAAAGCAGAGTTAAAAACATAAACAACTCACATTAAGCTGTTTACATTTTCTTCCATATCAAAAAATAAGTGGATGCTATATACCCAACAATTTAATAATTGTGTAATAATGCAAGAAAGATACACCCTATTTATGAGACATATTTATATATTTAAGTGCTAGATACTCCTTATTTCCATTCCAATTTCTTTGATTCGTTTCTCAAAATCATCCCGGTTGCAAAGAGCATTCTTCTTGATTCTGGCACGATAGTTATAAATGGAATTAGGTGAGTAACGTAGAAAATCTGCAATACGCGAACTTTCATCTATCCCCAAACGGATAAGGGCAAATATTCTCAAGTCTGTTGTCAATCTGTTTTTATCTGTGAGCGTGATCCTGCAATCCTCTTTTAACAGAGAATTGAAATCATTGACGAAGTTCGGGAATAGATTCAGGAAGACAGAATCAAAATTGTCAAACAACTCTTTGAGTTCATCTTCCTTTAAGGATTGTGAACTCGTCATCGCTAATATTTCCTTAAACTGATTACATTTGACCATACGTTTCACCTTGATACGATAGTTGTCCAGTTTATCAATATATTCCGAACAGATACTCAGGAACTTCCCAATATATTCATCTTTAACGATATTCGACTCAGTAAGGCGTCTGTTCACGATAGACAGTTCACTATTCGCCTCTTTTAATTGATCATTCAGCGATTCCAGCTGCTGATTAATATCGCTCAGTTCATTACGGGCAGTCTTTAGCTGTGTCTCTTTGCGGAAGACGCTCACCAGGAGCACAAGCATAATGAGAGACAGGACACTCACGGCAGTGATCATATAAGATAAGGATCTGTTGGCTGTTGTCAGTTTCTCTTTATACTTATTGTTGATCATCGTAATAATAGGAGAGACAAGCCAACCGCGCATGTGAGTGCTGAAGGTAGAGATGCACGACCATGAATACTCTATGTATCTGTACGAGCGTTCCACATCTCCATCCCTATTGACCAGATCAGCCAGACTCCACAATGAAGACTGATCCATCACAGAGCACTTGATGTCGCTTAAGGCAGACTCGCAAAGCCAGTATTTTTGCATCTTTACATTTCTGGTATTCTTATAGATCTCGGAACGGAAGAAGGCCACGATGGCATACTCATGTGTTCCAGGTTTTACATAATTCATCCACCTATTATTATAAGAGAGAGACTCCTGATATCTCTTCTCATAACAGAGCTGCACTGATTTCTGACGTAAATAGAGAGTGGAATGAGGATCCAGCACCTTATATAATTGCATTCTATATTCATCCGATTCCTTAAAATAGATCTGTTTCATCTTTTCATCTTTCGCATAAAAAGCCATATCGCCATACAACTGGGAAAGACCAAAATAATAATCTACCAGGAGGCTGCCCTTGATCTCCTCTTTCTGAATCTGCTGATAATAAAACTGCGCCTCGGTATAAAAGCCTGAGACAGCAAACTGATGGGCAATCATCACATAAGCCTTCTGTTTCAGGTCATTTCTGTGAAGATTGTCTGCTATCTGAATACACTTATTCAGATATGAGATCGCAGAATCGTTCATAAAGGCATGATACGCTTCATATAACCTGATGCCGGCATCATATTTACTGATGCTGTTCTGAGCAGATCTGAATTCATTCTTGATCTCTTCTATCTTTTTGTTTTTCGTAGCCATATAGATACTTGAATGAGCGATCGCCTTATCCAGACATTGATACATCGAGTCCAGGTTCTGGGCATTGCAATCTAAAACAGTAAGAACAAAAAAGAAGAGCAATAATGCCTTTTTCATGATGATTATTTCTGAATGGTTATTTTGCAAAGATAATATTTTTTATAAAAAGAAAATCATCTCATTGCTTTTTAATTCAATAAAAATCTATCCGACCTATATTAAAGATAAAAATATCCACTTTTTTATTTTGCCTATTTTCTTGTATAATCCTAAGAATCAAAGCATTATAATTATATTCCAATAAAAACAACCCACATAATGACCTTTGTCATAAACATCATAAAAGAATTTATCTTTAATTTTGCACCTTGAACATCAACCCATAAATAAAAAACTATGAACAAAGAAACAAAAAGATTCCTCTTTATCATTACCATAGGATTCATACCACTGCTATCCTGTGGTAGCAGCAACTCGATCGGGAGTGACGATCCAACAAACGGTAACGGCACGGCAACAGGTCAAAGTCCTTCGTATGTCACCTCAGCAACAGGCTTGTATTCTCTAACGAAAATAAATGCAGACATCGTTTCAGAAAGTGCCGGCGCAAGTGCAGACATCGAGCTCGTCCCCACTCAGACCTATCAGGCCATGGACGGCTTTGGAGCTGCTATCACCTATAGTACAGCCTATAATCTTCTGAAGATGTCACAGTCTGACAGGACAGCATTCCTTCGCAGGACATTCTCTGATACAGATGGATATGGATTCAGCTATGTCAGAATATCTATTGGCTGTTCCGACTTCTCTAGCACGGAATATACCTGCTGTGATACTCCGGGGATTGAGAATTTCGGTCTGCAATCAGATGATATCAACTATGTGATACCGGTGATGAAAGAGATTCTGGCTATCAATCCGAATGTGAAAGTGATAGGTTCACCATGGACCTGTCCACGATGGATGAAGGTGGAAGATATCAATAATAAGACACCTCATAACAGCTGGACCGACGGACATCTTAACCCCGATGACTATCAGGCTTATTCAGACTACTTCGTGAAGTGGATCAATGCCTATCAGAGTGCCGGAGTTCCGATCTATGCCATCACGCCTCAGAATGAACCGCTTAATAAAGGTAACTGCGCATCACTCTATATGCCATACTCCGAAGAGGCTGACTTCCTGAAAGTACTGATCCCTACATTCAAAAAGAACAGTGTGAAGACTAAGATTTACGCATACGATCATAACTATGACGCTTACTCCTATCCACTCAACCTATATAAGACGATGGATGGTTTCGAAGGCTCAGAATATATCGTTGGTGCTGCCTTTCATAACTATCTTGGTGATGAAACTCTTTTGGATAACATGCACAGCGAGCGTCCGGACAAGGGGTTGATCTTCTCAGAGGCATCCATTGGCACATGGAATGACGGCAGGAGCCTGAGATCACGCCTGTTGGATGACATGCAGCACATCGCCTTGGGGACAGTTAACAGATATTGTACAGCCGTCATCGTATGGAACTTGATGCTCGACACCAATATGGGCCCTAATCTTGACGGAGGTTGCCAGACCTGTTATGGCGCAGTGGATATCAATAAGAATGACTATAAGACCATCAATCTCAATTCACACTATTACGTCATTGCCCATCTCTCTTCCGTCATCAAGCCGGGAGCAATACGTATAGGAACCAATGAAAAGAGTCTGTCAACCAATGGGCTTATTTATTCCGCCTTCAAAAACACAGACGGCACTTCTGCCATCGTAATATGCAACGCCTCTGAGATGCAGCAGAATATCTCTGTAGGCAACGGTAAGAACATCATCAAACTGATTGTGCCGTCCAAGAGTGTTGTTTCTACCAAATGGTGATTTGTTATATGATCGTTTTCAGGTGATTAGTTGTACCTCTTTCTGAGGATTAGTTAATAGTTTATTTGATCAAAGATAACGAGCAGCCGTGATGGTCTGCTCGTTATTCCTGTATGACTACCATCTGTTATTGATAACAGTGAACTCTTCATGACAGAAAACTAAGCTGCCTGTTATCAAACCGAGCACGGCTGTTGCCACTGTGATCACAATCTTCAGGATCGTGCTCCAGGTAGAGCTTGGAATCTTACTCATCATTTATCTCATGTGAACCAAGAGATTCGCATGGAGCAGTAATCCACAAATGATAATGAATGAGTATGAGGGGAATACAATAGAAGAAAAAGGTCAAAGAAAATATAAAAATATATAAATGCATGTAACTTTCAATATCACACTGCAAAAACTGTCGAATTATTTAATATTTTTGCAGTGTGATTTTAATCAAACAACAATTATGATTATCAATAGAGACCGATACCTGAATAAATTACTTACCAAGAAAGGAAACGGAAAGATAAAAATTATCACTGGCATCAGGAGATGCGGGAAGTCGTTTCTTCTATTTAACCTATATAAAGAAAGATTGCTGAAAGATGGCGCAAAGGCTGAAAACTTCATCGAAATTGCGATGGACAGGAAAGCAGATGCAAAATATAGGAACCCGAACGTGTTATATGATTATGTGATCAAACAATCTGCTGACAGCAAAAAGATTTTTTTTGTATTCATTGACGAGATTCAGCTGTCGTATAAGGTAAAGGACGAGGATGTGGATGAACGTCTCGTACCCGAGGATGACAGAGATATGCTCTATACTACATTTTATGACATACTGAACGACCTGATGGTAAAACCAAATCTAGACGTGTATGTAACGGGTAGCAACTCGAAAATGCTGTCGAAAGATATCGTGACAAACTTTAGAGATCGTGGATCGGAGATACAAGTGTCTCCACTCTCATTTTCGGAATACTATACCGTGTCAGGTCTAGAGAAAGCGGAGGCGTTTGAGGAATATCTAACGTATGGTGGTATGCCTTTAACTGTCCTCGAGACTGATGAGGTAGAGAAACGCAAGTACTTGACAGGATTGAACAAAAATGTGTATATGAAGGATATTGTGGAGCGATACAAACTGAAAGACGACGTGATTCTTGGGGCGCTGATTGATTCCTTGTCATCGTCGGTGGGATCACTAACGAATCCACATAAGTTAGCAAATACAGCTGGCTCACTGATGAACCAGAAGACATCGGATCATACTATAAAAAACTATCTGGATTATCTGGAGGATGCGTTTCTTTTCAGCAGTGTTCAACGCTATAACATTAAAGGCAAACGATATTTTGAGAACACTCTAAAGTATTACGCTACAGACATCGGCCTGAGGAATGCAAAACTGAACTTCCGTCAACAAGAACGATCACATTTGATGGAAAATATCCTGTACAACGAATTGATTCTGCGTGGATATAGTGTGGATGTAGGTGTTGTGGAGATGACAAAGGTGATTGACGGCAAGAAGCGTCAGTCGCAGTATGAAATCGACTTCGTCGTGAATACAGGTCGAGAGAAAATATATATCCAGTCGGCGTTGAACGTGGATACCAATGAGAAGAAGGCACAAGAGACATATTCCCTAAAGAACACGAACGACTTCTTCCGTAAAATTGTAGTATTGGACGGTAACCAGAAACTGTGGACAGATGACGACGGAGTTACTTTTGTAGGAGTGATTCCATTCCTAATGGAGGATATCTTGACTGGATTATTATGATACGACCATTAAAAACCCATGTCGGTAGGTCTAGACATTTTTTTCACTTGTTCACCATCTCCTCTCCCCTTTCACCCTCACAAATTTCAGATCCTTATACAGATCCTTGCGACGGTCTGAGCCATGACTGATAGGTGAGAAGCAGCAGCGGACAGCTCTAGGGATTTCTTTCAGAGGTTCTCCCGTGGTCATTGTTACCATATGTAGGGCCTTCTCGAACTAGAGACCATCGTACCCCGGGTATTCCTGAATCTTGTCATTTTTAGACTTGAACATTGGTTTTTCATTTTTGGCCATCATCGTCACAGTTACATGGTTAACTAACAATATATAAACCAGTTATGGATATTTTGCATAGAGGTATACCGTCACATCTTGTCATGGTGTCGTCACAGCAAAATTGGTGTTTTATTCTTCCCATTTATGTTTGTGTTTTTTAGCGTCACTCCGTCATTTTCATTGGTTGTCAGGGTGTTATGGTGGTTGTTCAGCTTTCGAACCGTCATCAACTTTCATGCAGCCGTCATCTTCGTTCAGGATAAGGAGGTACTGC
>DAIOSW010000041.1:0-15955 GCA_036752365.1 Prevotella sp. | reverse complement strand
CTTCGGTCTGGTTGTCGGCTGCTGTAGAGAAAACTTCGCTCTTCTTGCAAGGGATAGTGGTATTTGACTCGATCAGTTTTGTCATAACACCACCCATGGTCTCAATACCCAGTGTAAGAGGGGTTACGTCGAGCAATACGATATCGCCTACACCACCTTCTTTATTTAGGATAGCACCTTGGATACATGCTCCAACTGCTACAACCTCATCAGGGTTAACACCCTTTGAAGGTTCTTTTCCGAAGTAGTCTTTAACCAAAGTCTGAACTGCAGGAATACGGCTTGAACCACCTACGAGGATTACTTCATCGATATCTGCTGTTGACAATTTTGCATCTTCTACAGCTTTTTGACAAGGTGCAAGACAAGCTTGGATGAGGTTGTGTGCCAGAGATTCGAATTTAGCACGTGTCAATGTTTTAACCAAGTGCTTTGGTATACCACCTACCGGCATGATATATGGCAAGTTGATCTCTGTAGAAGATGAGCTGGAAAGTTCAATCTTTGCTTTCTCTGCTGCCTCTTTCAAACGTTGCATTGCCATTGGGTCTGCCTTCAGGTCAGCACCTTCGTCGTTCTTGAACTCCTGAACCAACCAGTCGATGATTACCTGGTCGAAGTCATCACCACCGAGGTGGGTATCACCATTTGTTGAGAGTACTTCGAACACACCACCACCAAACTCGAGGATAGAGATATCGAAGGTACCACCACCAAGGTCGAATACAGCAATCTTCATATCCTTATTTGACTTGTCAACACCGTAAGCAAGAGCTGCTGCTGTTGGCTCGTTAACGATACGCTTAACTTCGAGACCTGCAATCTGACCTGCTTCTTTTGTAGCCTGACGTTGAGAGTCAGAGAAGTATGCCGGAACGGTGATGACAGCTTCTGTCACTTCCTGTCCGAGATAATCCTCGGCTGTTTTCTTCATTTTCTGAAGAACCATTGCTGAGATTTCCTGTGGAGTATAGAGACGACCATCGATATCTACACGAGGAGTGTTGTTCTCACCGCGCTGTACGGCAAACGGTACACGTGAGATCTCTTTTTGAACCTGATCGTATGTTTCACCCATAAAACGTTTGATACTGGAAACTGTACGTTTCGGATTTGTGATAGCCTGACGTTTCGCTGGATCACCAATCTTACGTTCTCCATTATCTACAAAGCCAACTACTGATGGAGTCGTACGTTTACCTTCGCTGTTTGCAATTACTACAGGCTCGTTACCTTCAAATACGGCAACACATGAGTTTGTAGTACCTAAGTCAATTCCAATAATTTTTCCCATGATTTGTATTGTTTTTATTGTTTATAATCTATTTTATTGTATTTGTCAGCTTGCGCCGTTCGTTGATTTTGTAGCAAAGCGCGTGCCAAAGGAAAGAAATATAATAAATAATGACGGTTTGGCAGTACAGATTGACACGCATTCAGATTTTATTTTATATCTTTGCCCAGAGTTTTATAGAATTATTCTGATAATAAATCCTTTATAATGATGAAACGTATAGTTCTTTTAGTTGGCTTATTCTTCGGTTTCTCTGCTCTCTATGCACAGAATCCGTATATCGTCAAGACACGTGACTTAAGTAAAATAGCTAAAGCTGGTGTTGATAGTACCTCGAATGAGAAGGAAGTGCATGACTTCGTGAGCGATAATTTTAAATATTACAGTCTGTGCGACTGGCAGGAGGGTATGAAGTTCATGGTCTTGCCTGAGAAATATGATTTGATCGTTAATACATTCAGTGATGCATCTACTAATACCGAGGTGAGTAATGGTTCTCTGCGTGAAAAGATTATGATTTATAAAGGTCATACTCAGACACCACAGGGCCGTTATCATATCAATTTTACATGCCAAGATGATCACAAGGATTATTATTATGAAATTCCTAACGGAACATTTGATGATTACTGTGGTGACAAGATGGGCGTGCCGACTCTCGCATATCTTGGGGATGTCGACATTGCACGAAATAAATTGATGGGGGCCACGCTATATACCTTGGCTGATATTTATCGCATAGATAATGATGCGACTTCTACGGGGTATGACGAAGTTCTCGTACCGAAAAATACGGAAGTCACAGTGGTAGCCATTGGAGCTGGTACACGCAGTTTCCCTGTCAAGATCATCGTGAGGGACAAAAAGGGTAGGGAGTTCTATCAAAATGTGGCAATGAGTAAAACAAACTCAGGCATGCGTGAAGAGGAGTTCGGCCCGGGTACTGATAATACAAAATTCTTATTCAAAGCTTCTTTCCTGTTGCAGGATGCCACAATGACAGCTAACGGACAGTACACACAATATATTGGTAAATCAATATATACAAAGCGCAGTACTATCATGCAAGGGCCTAAAGGCAATGTCCCGATAGGCAAGTCGATGGAGTTTGTCATCAAAGGTGTTCAGAGTTTAGCAAATACCTCTTATGTCAATCTGACATTAAAGGCCGTCAATGGGGGCGTGACCTATACCAAAAAGGTTACCTTTAAAAATACGGATAACGTGGCCGGTGATATTGATGGATTCCATGAGGATTATTATTTTGAACTCTTCGGCAGTGGTTCTTTGCGTAGCAATCATAAGGGAATCTCTGCTGCACAATGGAACGCAATCTCAAAGAACAAAGTCATTGTGGGTATGAATAAAGATGCGGTTAAACTGGCTAAGGGTAATGCTGCCAGTACTTATAATGAGGCAAAGACGGGAGCAGCAACATGGCTCTATGAGGATAAGACCGTCGTAAAGTTTAATAAGGCCGGTAAGGTTATCAAGGTGGAAAAACACTAAACTGAGTGATATAAGAAAGTAATGCTCCCGAGGTTGAAAACTGAATGTTTTGCCTCGGGAGTATTTCTTTATTCTTTCTTGTCCTGTATTGCTTGCATGATCTGGGCTTCCAGCTGCTCGCAGAGTTCAGGATTGTCTTTTAATAGATTCTTGGTAGCATCGCGTCCTTGTGCCAGTTTGTCACCATTATAACTGAACCAACTGCCACTCTTCTGGATGATTCCATATTCTACACCGAGGTCGACAATCTCACCAACTTTGGAGATTCCTTCACCAAAGGTGATTTCGAATTCAGCTTTGCGGAAAGGTGGAGCCACCTTATTCTTAACAACTTTGACACGAACTTGATTGCCAATAATCTCGTCTCCGTCCTTGATACCTGACACACGACGGATGTCAAGGCGTACGCTGGCATAAAACTTCAGTGCATTTCCACCTGTTGTCGTTTCCGGATTGCCGAACATGACGCCAATCTTCTCACGTAACTGGTTGATGAAGATACATGTGGTATTGGTTTTACTGATGGTTGCAGTCAGTTTACGGAGCGCCTGACTCATCAGTCGGGCTTGCAAACCAACCTTATTGTCACCCATGTCGCCTTCGATTTCAGCTTTTGGAGTGAGGGCTGCTACTGAGTCGACAACAAGAATATCTATGGCGGAGGATCTTATCAGTTGGTCGGCAATCTCAAGAGCCTGCTCACCGTTATCCGGTTGAGAGATCCACAGATTGTCAACATCGACACCAAGTTTGGCTGCATAGAAGCGGTCGAAGGCGTGCTCTGCATCAATAAACGCGGCAATACCACCTGCCTTCTGAGCCTCCGCAATTACATGGATGGCCAGTGTTGTCTTACCGGAACTCTCAGGACCGTAGATCTCAATGACTCTTCCACGAGGAAGTCCCCCGACACCGAGTGCGGCATTTAAACCAATGGAACCGGTGGAAATAACCTCTACATTCTCGATACTTTCATTTCCCAGTTTCATGATAGAACCTTTGCCGAAGTTCTTTTCTATCTTATCCATCGCAGCCTGGAGGGCTTTGAGCTTCCCTTCATTGGCATTGACTTCTACTTTTTCTTCTTTTTTTGCCATTTTATTTCGGTATTAAATCTTTTATAGTTCCAAGTCTCCATCGAACTCTTCATGCCAAGGCAGGCCATGCTTGTTGAGCTGTTCCATGAATGGATCCGGATCAAACTCTTCTACATTCCAAACACCCGGCTTCTGCCAGAGACCTTTGAAGAACATCATCGCACCAATCATAGCCGGTACACCTGTGGTATAACTTACACCCTGCATGCCTGTTTCGAGGTATGCCTCATGATGGCTGCAATTATTGTAGACATAATAAGTACGTTCCTTTCCGTCTTTTGTTCCACGGATACGGCAACCAATACTTGTCTCACCTTCATAGTTCTCACCAAGATCTTGTGGGTTCGGTAGTACTGCCTTTAAAAACTGCAAAGGAATGATCTGCTGACCATTATAGTCGACAGGGTCGATGCGGGCCATCCCGATATCCTGAATCACACGTAGGTGGGTAAGATATTCCTGTCCGAAGGTCATCCAGAAACGGGCCTGCTTGATTGTCGGGAAGTTTTTCGTAATACTTTCAAGCTCTTCATGATACATCAGATAGCTCTCTTTCGGACCAATGTTAGGGTAGGTGAGTGGTTTGTGTACCTCAAGTGCACCGGTCTCCACCCATTTCCCATCCTTAAAATAACGGCCTTTCTGGGTTATCTCACGGATGTTGATCTCAGGATTAAAGTTGGTAGCAAATGCTTTATGATGATCTCCTGCATTGCAATCGACAATATCCAGATGATGGATCTCGTCAAAGTGATGTTTGGCTGCATAAGCTGTGAAGATACCGCTGACTCCGGGGTCGAAACCACAGCCTAGAATGGCTGTCAGTCCTGCATCTTCGAAACGCTTCTTATATGCCCACTGCCAGCTGTACTCGAAATGAGCCACATCACGTGGTTCATAGTTGGCTGTGTCAAGGTAGTTGATACCACAGGCCAGACAGGCATCCATTATGGTAAGATCCTGATATGGCAGAGCCAGATTCACCACCAGCTCGGGTTTATAACTATTGAAAAGTGTCTTTAGCTGTTCTACATCATCAGCATCTACTTGTGCTGTCTTGATGTTAGGGTCGCCGATATATTCGACAATCTTGTCGCATTTTGATTTGGTGCGGCTTGCAATCATAATGTCTGTGAAGACATCAGTATTCTTTGCAATTTTGACAGCTGCGACAGTGGCTACACCACCAGCACCAATTACTAATACTCTTCCCATCATAATTCAGTTTTAGTTTTTATTTATTTCGTCTGCACTGATACCAAGTGCACTCATCAGCGAATAACCGAGAATCTCTTGTCGGAAATTGCCTCCGGGCATAGGTTGCATGGCAAAGACTGTGACACGCTTGCTTTCGTCATTAAGGTCGTTAAGCTTCTCGCGTACATTATTATATATCTTCTCAGCATCAGGGATGACCATCACCCGTTTTACTCCTTCTGCATGGATAATTAACTCAAGAGACTGGATGAAGAAATCATCTTTACTGATCATGTCCTCCGTGGCATATGAACTGAGAGAAAACTCTCCGAGCTTATCTTTGAAAGCCATTTTGTGAAGATCTGTCTCATAATGTGACGGTTTGAAATATTCCAGTGATGATTTATTCTTACTATGTAAAAAGAACACTTGGACATTGTTTTCACTTTCACGTACTCCTCCATCCAGAGCAATACAGTCTATCCAATGAGCTAAGTCGGCCTTCGGTATTGGACGACCGATCATTCGTTCAAAATTTACAGTCAGGTCGAAAGCCACACGATCGATATAGTCACCATCTACAAGGATAACATTCTCACACCATTCTGATGATTCATTCTTCTCGTTTATCATTCTGCGAAGATACAACTTTTATTTAACTTTTGATGTCTATTGGCAAAATAAATATTATTTGCGATCATCCACATTGTCACCTTCGGTCGGTTTCATATCCTCTTCGAAATCACTTATTCCATTCTGAATAAGAATATTATACCATGAAATCAACTTCTTGATATCGCTATCGTGTACACGGTCGCGGTCGTAGTTGGGAAGTATCTCTGAGAAAAACTTACGCAGTTCACTATTGTCTACCTTTTTAGGGTCAATAGAACAAACTTGCCCGTTCTCCTTATTTTTAAGGGATGTAAGAACATCTTTCAATGGAATATCATCTGCATCGGTAAACATGGCGATGTCGGCTAGTGAGGTAACTCTGTCTGTTCCAAATGCCGGCATACGTTTCTTTGTTGCATCAATAGACTCAACAATAAGATTCATTTTTCCACGTGAGATAAGTTTGTAAAGTCCCGGTTTTCCCGAGATTGCTAAAATGGTCTGTAACATAATTTATTTCTTTGTATTAATAAGTTATTTTAATTTTTCTAATATGATATCAATCTGATGGTCAAGTTCTGCTTTGCCGTCGTTGATAATTTCGTAGTCGCATAATTTCCGGACATCATCTTCTGACCATTGTCGTTGGATCCATTCCAAAGCCTTGGACCTACTTATTTTGTTCCGTTCCATGATTCGTTCAATTCTGATTTCTATTGGAGCCGAGATAAGAACTTTCTTGTCAACCAAACGATCGAAGCCTGACTCGAAAAGAATGGCACATTCCATCCATTTATAACCTGATCTGATGAAATCTTGAGCGACTTCGGGATGTACAATATCATTAATACGGCGGGTGTTCATTTCTGAGGCAAGCAGAAATTCTGTCATCTTTTCCTTGTTTAGTGTGCCGTTGATGAAAATATCATTTCCAAGGAGATTTATCAGTTTTTCTTGTACTGAAGTTGAAGTCTTGATAATTCTCTTTGCAGCATCATCGCAATCATAGATGTTGATTCCGCGCCTATTGAGAAGTTTGCTGACATAACTTTTCCCACTGCCTATTCCTCCGGTTATTCCTATCTTCATCGTCTTATTCCTGTTCAATGAGATAATCCACCTGTTTGACACCTAAGTTGACTCTGCCCACACCGTGGGGTATTGCACGAATATAAAGATTGCACTTGTCAGAAGGATGTTCTGATATGTCATTGTAATCTACGACAACAGTGAAATCTTCAGGACGAATCTGTTTAAATACGCTCACACCTGTGGTGAATGATACACTCACCTTTGAAGGGAATGTGCGTAGAATCTTTCCTTCCGGCATATTGATTCCCTGTATCGGGACGTCAACACTCTCTTCGGTGAAGATGTCGGTGAAGAGACCTACCTTTACATATGCTGGAGCATATTTTACTCCCCGTATCTGGCGTAATGATGTTTTAAAAATGGTTGTGTCGGATAAATTCCTACGATTGATAGGAGTCGTATATACCTCTTTAATACTGTCAAGCAGATGTTTGGAGGCATAGATTGTGACACTGTCTGGCCAGAATCTGACTTTCGCCAGATAATACATCTTTTCAGGAATGATCCTGCCATCAAGTTTCACAGGGACGCGTTTGCTTAAACCATAACTGTAGAAGAATTCTATGGTCTCGGGTTTGATACTGGTGATCTTAGAAGAACCGTTAAGCTGAGATGTAATCTGCTTTAGTAATTCATTAACCACTATGATCGCATGTCCGCTTCCATTTGTTGTATATGTTTTGAAATCTACAGTAATCGGCCTTAGTGTCTGACCATATAAGTAAGTCAGGATTACAAAGCCCTTGTCTTTGGCTGTGACTCTGATACTACCCGGCAAGTCGTCTGTGATGACTACATTCTTTGGGACATTAACAAGTCGTACAGGAATACTGAACTCTTTCTCATAAGTCTCGTTAAGTGCCATTGATAGCCAGAAAACACCAGATAGACAGAGAAAAAATAAAAAAATCAGAAATTCCCTGTTCGTTTTACTGAAAAGGAAATTCCTGACGAGTCTTAAAGATCCACGCGCCCTGTAATTCTTCATTTTACTTTGACTGAGTGCTTACCTGTGACGCTGTTGCATCACGGAAGATAGAGCCCTTGTCAACACGGATTGTTACACCTCTGGCAATTTCAACCTCAACAACGTTTGCTGCGTGATCGAAATTTTTAACAGTACCATAGATGCCACCACCTGTTACAACTTGAGTTCCTTCCTGAATGGCATTCTGAAATTTCTGAATTTCTTTTTGCTTTTTCTGCTGCGGACGGATCATAAAGAACCACATAACCACAAAGATTGCGATCATGATAAAAATAAAGCCAAAGTTACCTCCGGCGCCGCCTGCTGCTGCTTGTAATAATAGTGCTGAATTCATCTCTTTTACTTGTTATTTGTTATTAATGTTATTTTTGAAATTTGGTTCCATTGTCTTCAGCAACTTACCCGTAGTGATAAGATGGCGGGCAATGGTATCAAGCATACCGTTGATATATGAACCACTACGTGGTGTACTATATAGTTTGGCTACGTTGACATATTCATTGATGCTCACACTGATAGGAATATTGGGGAAATTCATAATTTCGGCAATCGCTATCTGCATAATGACTACATCCATGTAGGCCAGACGGTTGAAATCCCAATTTCGAGAACTCTCACTCATATATCGTTGATATGTATCTGCATTCAAAATGGTACAACGGAACAATTTACGGGCAAATTCGCGATCCTCTTCATCTTTGTATTCCGGAAGAAGCTCTTGCTTGGATTTGTTTTTCTCCTCAAAACGTTTGATTGTCTTTAGTACAAAGGTGTCGACAATTTCTTTATCGTCATTCCAATATAAACTCTGTTCTTCCAACAGTAGATCAAGATCTTCATTTTCCTGAATAAGTGTACGATAAATCTTACGCCAGAATTCACGGTCTGCCTCATACGTATTCTCTTCATCGGCAATGTATTCGGCATATATTTGTGAATTAACAATCTGTTCGTACATCTTTTTGATAAATTCAGGTTCATTGTCCCATGTCTTTTTCTGACTCTCCAGAAAATTGCATAACATTTTGTTTACTTCAAGCTGGGCAATAAATCTATTGTCAGCCAGCTTGGTTGATGGTTGTTCCTTTCCTTCCCTTTTACTCCTCACCTGTTCAATTTCCAGTCTCCTACGACTTTCTCTTGTTATAGAGACCATTAATGCCAGCATATAGTTATAAAGGTCGTATGCCTTTGATAAGCTAAAGAATAGCTCTTTTTCCGCTGCATCAATGTTATTGTTACCGTTTTGATAGTAAGCGTAGGTTAACTGAACAATTTTCAGACGTATGATTTCTCTATTAATCATTATTTGTTACTGTTGCTGTTATATTTGTTTATCCTTCGAAATGCAAAGTTAGATAAAAATCCCATATTCACAAAGAAAAGCTCGAAAATATATAGTTTTTTTAATATTATTTTGGTGGTTTCGGCGAAAAGTCGTATTTTTGCACCCGCTTTTCGGACATCGATGAATGCAAAATTCGTGTGATGGTGAATTAGGCAATTAATTATTTAACAACTTAATTTAGAGTAACACATTATGAAAGAGATTAATGTAGCAGGTAAAAAAAGAAACGACCTGGGTAAAAAAGCTTCTAAGCTAATGCGCAAAGAAGGTATGGTTCCTTGTAATCTTTATGGTGAGAAACGTGGCGAGAATGGTCTCCCAGAAGCACTTTCTTTTATGGCTCCTATGAGTGAGCTTCGCAAATTGGTTTACACTCCTCATATCTATATCGTAAATCTAGATATCGATGGTGAAAAGCACGGTGCTATCATGAAAGAACTTCAGTTTGATCCAGTAACAGATGCTCTTCTTCACGTTGACTTCTATGAAGTAAATGAAGAAAAACCCATCGTAATGCAGGTTCCTGTTAAACTGGAAGGTACAGCTCCTGGTGTCCTCGCCGGTGGTCGTCTGAACCTTACTGTTCGTAAACTTGCTGTAAAGGCTCCTTATCAGATCATTCCTGAGAATCTTATTGTAAATGTTAGCAAACTGAGAATCGGTAAGAGTATCAAGGTTGGTCAGTTGAGCTATGAAAACCTTGAACTTGTTACATCAAAAGATGTCGTAGTATGCTCTATTAAGAGCACTCGTCAGTCTTCGGCTTCTGCGGATGATACAGAGGATGAAGAGGAAGAAGAGGCTTAAATAATAAGATAATTATTTATGAAATATTTGATTGTCGGATTGGGCAATGTCGGTGACGAATATGCCAATACCCGCCACAATACAGGATTTATGATATTGGACGCCTTTGCAAAGGCGTCCAATGTTGTTTTTGAAGATAAACGATATGGCTTCGTTTCTGAGGTGAGTATCAAAGGACGCCAACTGATACTCCTTAAACCGAGCACATATATGAATCTTAGTGGAAATGCTGTTCGTTACTGGATGAACAAGGAGAAGGTTCCTTTGGAGAACCTGTTTGTTCTTGTTGATGATATTTCACTTCCATTCTGTGCATTACGTCTGAAACCGAGTGGAAGTAATGGTGGGCATAACGGACTTGGAAATATTCAGTCGGTACTTGGAACAGAGAATTATGCACGCTTACGTTTTGGAATAGGAGGTGATTTCCCGAGAGGACGACAGGTCGATTATGTGCTTGGCCGTTATACTCAGGAGGATATTTCCCAGATGGAAGAACGCTTTGTGACTTGCAATGAAATCATAAAAAGTTTTGTCTTGGCGGGCATCGATATAACGATGAACCAATTTAATAAAAAGAAAGGATAGAAAGATGGCAAATGAGGCTAGGGTGGACAAGTGGCTGTGGGCTGCCAGAATATTTAAAACTCGCTCAATAGCTGCTGATGCATGTAAAAACGGACGTGTCACGATCAATGGCGTGAATCTTAAGCCTTCTCATATAATAAAGGCTGGCGAGACAATATGCGTACGCAAATCTCCTATCACTTATTCTTTTAAAGTGCTTCAGGCTATAGAAAACCGTATTGGGGCAAAGATGATCCCGGAAGTCCTTGAAAATGTAACACCCAAGGAACAGTTTGAGTTGCTTGAGATGAACAAGATTGGTGGGTTCGTAAATAGGGCAAGGGGCTTAGGACGCCCAACAAAAAAGGATCGTAGAAGTCTTGATGATTTTATCATGCCATCAGATGCTAGATATGGAGATATGATGGATTGGGACGAGGATAATGAAGATTAGCTATATTTTTCTTTTATTATGTTACATTTTGTACGTTGTTATTAAAAAAGTATTACCTTTGCGATGGTAAAAAGCTAAATTTATTAATATGAAATCTATTAAAAACTTATTAATCTTATGTGTTATCGCTAGCACAGTGTCTTCCTGTCTTAGCGATGGTGAGGATCCTTATTATGCTGGTTTTGTTGTTCAAAAGCCAACAAGTGGTTACGGCTCAAATATATGTGCAGCCTATGCAAACAACACTATTGACAGTTTGGTGTTTGTGAGTTATGGTGATTGGAAGATTGAGCATCAAGACACTTCTACTTGGTGTACCATTGCAACAACCTCCGGTTCTGGGTACGTGGTCAGTCGTCAGGCTATAAAGATGACACCGAATAAGACTGGAACTTCCCGTTCAACATTTTATAAAATTATTGATATCAAGCATTCTGATAAAGCCAGCTCACAAATAGCTGTATCTCAGTTTGCTACGCGTGGTGACGGGTCCCTGGGTAACTCACCTCTTGTTAAAAGTGTTACCGGTAGTGACGGCAGTTTAATAACAGCGACTTATGATGGGTATGCACGTCCGCTGTCTCTCAATATGTCAACTTCTGATGGAACTTTCTCACGTGAAATTACATTCGCTTACAATGATTATGATTCTTTGGTTGTGGTGAATGTGAAGAAGAGAGTGGATACGTATAAAGATACAACGTATACCCTAACCAACCAAGTTCTTGCAGGTAAAGAGAGTGTAATTGGTGAACCCAATTCCTTATATACTACAAGCCCCGGGTCTTTTGTTAAGAGTGTGAATGGTGCGGCTTTTTCAAATAAAACGGTTGCCGATAGCGTATATTACGCTTCATTCTATTCTAATTATATGGCTATTCCTTTCAGTTATGCTTTTAAGCTCGTGCACACTTCCGGAGATGTGAATTATGCGCAAGCAATTTATCTTAACGGACAGGATTGCAGCGGTGATGAAGAACATAAGGCTGATAGTATTGGTATTACACGACGATATCCGGATGGAACATTCTTTACAGATGTCTATAAGACAACTTACGGTAAAAATTCTAACCGTACCTCTTCTTTCGATGTTAATCAACTTGTAGAAGGTGTAAAGAACTGTGATCCATATTTTCTGCTTTCTATGTTTAGATATGCCCGTAATAGTTATATTATGTCAGAGGTTGCAGGAAAGAAATCGACAAAAACTGTTAGTGCCGAACTAAACCCAGATAATAGTGTCAAGTCAATGACTGTTGTCGATAGTAAGACAGGAACTGTTATTTACCAATTTACATATTAATCAGGCATAGATGGTAAACGTGGCAATATTTGTTTCAGGGTCTGGGACAAACTGTGAAAATATTATTAATTATTTCAAAGGCTCGGAGGCTGTTAATATAGCTTTGGTTCTCAGTAATCGTGACGATGCCTATGCTTTAGTTCGTGCAAAAAAACTCAATGTGCCAACACTGGTGATGCCACGTGATAACTTTAAGATGCATAATGATTTAATGCCTGTCATGCAACATTATCGTATTGACTTTATTGTTCTGGCAGGTTTCCTTCTTATGGTTCCGGAATTTCTTATCAAAGCTTACCCGCAAAAAATAGTGAATATACATCCGGCATTATTGCCTAAATATGGTGGCAAGGGGATGTATGGACATTATATTCACGAGGCTGTTAAGGCTGCAGGTGAGAGTGAAACTGGTATTACGATCCATTATGTTAGTGAAAAATGTGATGATGGTGAGATGATATTCCAAGCAAAGACCTCTTTGTCTGTATCCGATACTCCGGATGATATTGCGGCAAAGATTCATCTATTGGAACAGAAATATTATCCTGAAATCATTGAAAAAGTGATAAAAGAGAGGTTTTAAGTGATATATGATAAGAATGTGTCATAATGGCGTTATTTGTGTCATTGTGACACATTTTTTATGTTGGTATAGTTGTTGTATTACTGATAATGAACTTACAAGCGAAAGCGGAGAGTTCAGAGATAACTAATTAAGTATAACAATTTAAAGATAGGAGATTAGAATTATGTTACCAATTCGTAGAACTTCAACATGGTTGCCAGACGTATTCAATGATTTCTTTGATACAGACTTTATGCCAAAGGCAAATGCAACTGCACCAGCTATCAATGTTATAGAATCGGACAAAGAATACAGAGTGGAACTGGCAGCTCCCGGAACAAAAAAAGAAGATTTTGATGTTCATATCAATAATGATGGTGAACTGAGCATTAAAATGGAAAGCAAAACAGATACAAAAGATGAGGATAAGAAGAGTCACTACTTACGCAGAGAATTCTCTTATTCAAAATATGAGCAAACATTGATTCTTCCAGATGATGTGGTTAAGGATAAAATTACAGCTAAGATGGAGAATGGAGTTTTGACTGTCGTGCTTCCAAAAGAAGAACCTAAACAACCTGCGAAGGTGGCTCGTCAAATCACTGTAGGATAAATATAAAAAGATCAATAGGTATCATATATAAATTGTGTAGTAGTTAGTATCTAGTAAAAGAGTCAGTCGTAAGATTGACTCTTTTTTTATTTTATTATAATTTGTTTTTGGGTTGTATTAATATTGGAAATCAATTAAAACAATCCAATTTCAGGGTTAATATGTGTTAAATAGATCTTCGCTCTTGAGTTTTTTAGCACAAATGGTCTTAAGGTTCAATTTTATTTAGTATTTTTGCTCCAAAATTAAGAAGTAAATTTACCTATATTTGACTGGTACTCAATAATCAATGAATAAGTACCTTATATATTAATATAAATGTTTAATAAATTTAGATGTATGAAAAGAAAATTAATTAGTAAAGTGCTGTTGCTAACCCTTATTATGGTTGGTATAGGCATGATTAGCTCTTGTAAAGACTACGATGAAGACATGTATTCGGAGTTAAAGGGCAATCAGAACACACTGGAGTCGACACTTCAGAAACAAATTGATGCATTGAAATCACAACTGACAACAATGAATTCTACTAAGGCAGACTTGGATGCAGTTAAAGATTCTTTGACCTCTTATTTAAAAAAATCAGATTTTGGAAGTAAATTTGATGAATCATTTGCTATTGCTATGGCAAATTATACTGTTGGCGGAACAAAATTGGATGCAGCAATTGTTAATATTAATAATAACATAACAAATGTTACCAATCAGTTGAATGATATTAAAAGCCAGCAAGCTATGTATGCGAAGAGCCAAGCAAAATCTGATAGTGTTATTGCTGTGTTAGTTGGCTTGACAAATACTTTGAATAAAACGGCTGCAGATGCATCAGCACAAGCAAATGCTGCGTATGCTTTGGCTATGAAAGATTCTGCCGCTGCCGCTGCCGCAATGTCGAAAGCCGTGGCAGCTTTAGAAGCATCAAATGCAAATAGTACTCAGATTACAGGAATGAAGCAAAGTATCTCAGATCTTAATAGTTCATTAGGTGATCTCAAAGGCACTGTTACTAATCTTAATAATACAATTGTAGGGTGGGGTGATAGTCTCCGCACAGCCTATAATAATGCTGCTTACGCAAAAGCCTTGGCTGATGGAAATGCCGCATGGATAAATTCTTTCAAAAATGTCTATCAAACAAAGATTGATAGTATAAATACTGTTACTTCAGATCTTCAGACTACAATCAATGAGGTTCGTGATTTGGCTAATTCAAATTATCAAAAAGCCAATCAATACACTGATACCGCAATAAAGGACGTAAAAGATCTTCTTCAAAAACAGATTTCTGATGCCAATGATGCAATCAATGCAACAAATATTAAGCTTGGTGATTTGAAAACTGCTTATGAAACAGAAGATAAGGTGCTTCAGAGTGAGATTGATCAACTTAATAAGGATGTGGCAGCTGTAAATGCAAAACTTACAACACTTACAAATGCATTAAACGCACGTTTTACAGATGTTTTAACCAAACTTGTTACTGGAATTATCGTTCAAGGTACGGAAAACCCGGTATTTGGTTCGATCGCTCTGCCAATTGGTATTCGTTCAAATGTATTAATGGCTTATTATGGAACTAATGTCACACCTGGCACTAGAGAATTCCCTTATTATAAATCAACCTATGAGGCAAATTATGAATCAGCTAGTGCCTTTAGCAGTACGGATCTTGCTTTCTTGAAGAACAATTGTGGTACAACACCTCAATTGTTTAGCAATGGGGCAACCTTGATGGATGATAGTATAGGTAATGCGGGTACAATCTATCTGACAATCAATCCTTCTAGTACAGACTTTAGTAATCTACCTGTAACTCTCGTTAATAGTCAGGATAAAGCTTCTGGTATTACATTGGGAGCTTTGAAAAAGTCAGATAAAACTCTAACCTTTGGTTATACAAGATCTTCTAGCAATAATGGCTTCTATGAGGCACCTGCAACACTGAGCGCCGACAAAATCGATGATGTAAAAATTAATATAGAATCGGGTTTGAAGAGTTCTATGAAGGATGCCCTTACTACTCTTAAGAATAAGAGTACAAATATTGATATAACAGGACTTGTCTCGACTATTTACGATCAGTTTAACGGAGTTCTTGATGCTGAAGGTGTAAAGACAACATGGTCTGACTCTTTGGGTGAACACTCTATTCTTTCTAACTATAATATTGCAGCAACAGCCATTCATCCATTGTCGTTCAAATTCCTCGAAGGAACAAGTCTGCTGAAATTGCCGACAATTAGTCCGTTGGCTGAGATTAATTTAAATCTTGATTCTGTCAACTTTAATTTTAATCCAACATTTACAATTAAAGGAACTGCTGCACATCTTTCATTAAGTCACGTTAACTTCACAGCAGACGAAATCAATGTAATCATTAATGTGCCTGACGTAAATTCAGCTGTAGTTAATCCCGTAACCAATACAGTGACATGGACAATGGTTCCAGATACAGTGAAACTGAATGATCTGAAGAATTTTGTTGACAGCTTAAATTATCAAATGA
>DAIOSW010000040.1:0-16111 GCA_036752365.1 Prevotella sp. | reverse complement strand
ACAGCCTGTGTATATTTATTGGTTTTGATTTTAATAATAACATATTTATATTTGAATACTTAAATATCAATCTGATAATTTAACTGTTTGAATTGTGAATGTTGTCTATTCTTAATTTGATTATTTAAATTATTCAACCTGTTTACAAAACAAAATCAACAAATTGAAATATTAAAATAAATTAAAGGTAAATTGAGAAGATCACTAAAACCGAAATTTTAGCATTTCTAAGTTATTCCGAACAGCCCTCCAAAAATCTAAAAATACGCGAGTTTTGACAGGGCCAAATTGAAGTAAAAGCCCGTATTATCAGCGGTTTAGGGCTAAAATCATGTTCATGGGAATTGTTTATTCTAGAAGAAAAACGATAAAAAAAGGAGGATTTTAGTGCAAAATGAAGAAAATTAGTTCTTTCATAAGGTCTCCGGAAGCTGTATTTGGGTTATCTACCCCTTTACTTTTAGCATCAATTTCACGTAACTTAGAAATAATGTTCATCACTTTTATTCCACTGTAGTTTTGCATAGCTTTCATATACTCCTCTACTGTCTTCTTCACCATATACTGTGAGACATTCAAACCAAGAAAATTTCCTATTCCAGAAATGTCTTTCACGGGAGCATAATATGCTAACATGAGATTTGAGAAGAAACTGAAGAGCTGAGGCAACAATTTCTGTATTGGCATTTCTTTGGGATTTTCGTTAAAATATTTTATTATCTGATTTGCCTTAAAAATATTGTGATTGACAATAGCCGACCGAAGTTCAAATACATTAAAGTCCTTGCTGACCCCAATCTGTTGCTCGACAATTTCGGGAGTTATCCTTTTAACATTTTCCGAAAGTGCAATTAACAATTTATCAAGTTCTCCGGTGAGCCTGTTCAGATCTGATCCAACAGAGTCCGCAACAATCTGAGCAGCCTTTGGTTCGATTGTGAATTGTCGTTTCTGTATATAAGAATTTATAAAAGGTACAAGTTGATAGTCATATAATTTTTTGCTTTCAAAAAGGACTCCCACCTTATCAACAAGAAGCATTAGTTTTTTTCTCTTGTCGAGTCTGGCATTTTTATGGCATATCACAAGTATGGTCGATTTCATTGGTTTTTGAAGATAAAAATCCAAAGCCTCCATATTTTTAATATTTTGAGCCTCCTTCACTATGACCACCTGATATTCGGCCATCATCGGATAACGTTTGGCATAATCCACCACTTGAGCCACAGTAACATCAGAACCGAACACTACAGTCTGATTAAAATCTCTCTCTTCAGGTGTGAGTACATTTTTAGCTATGTAGTCAGATATCTGATCAATATAATAAGACTCTTCACCTATTAAATAGTATATAGGTGCAAATTGGCGAGCGCGAAGATCCTTCATCACGCTATCATAAGTAACTGCATTCTTTTCTGCCATCTTATATATTTTTGCTAAAAAACGACGAATTCTATTCGGTTTTTACTACCTTTGCCGCGTTTCAGACTGCAAATTTAATAAAATGAATCGATTAAACCTACCTGAATACAATATAAAAATAGCCGAGAGGAACGGAAAGAAGGTTATTTTCGACATTTTACGTCGAAAATACGTAGCCTTAACTCCGGAAGAATGGGTTAGACAACATTTCGTCCACTTCATCATAGAAAGAAAAGGCTATCCTCAAACATTGATAGCCAATGAAGTGGAATTAAAAATTGGAAATAAATCTCTCAGGTGTGACAGCGTGCTTTATGACCGCAACATGCAACCAAGAATGATTATTGAATACAAGTCTCCGAGTATTGAGTTGCAACAGAAAGTGTTCAATCAGATCTCGACATACAATCTTTTATTAAAAGTAGATTATCTAATTGTAAGTAATGGTATGCAACATTATTGTTGTAAGATGGATTATGAGAATCAAAAATATGTGTTTCTTGAAGAGATACCAAACTATGAATTTATATAACAAAAAAGGCTGTCGAAATTCGACAGCCTTTTTTTGTTATATGAGGTTTTTGAGTTAATCCATTTCTGAGTATTCAGGTACATCATCAACAGGTGCGTCCTCCTTCTTAACCACTTTCTTACGAATAGCACGTTTTTTCTTGGTTTTGTCCTCAACCGGCTTATCGGCTTTAACACCTGCAAGTTCCGGATCAATCATGATACGACCGCAATATTCACATACAATGATCTTCTTACGCATCTTAATATCAAGTTGACGCTGTGGGGGAATCTTGTTAAAACAACCACCACAAGCATCACGCTGAACATACACTATACCCAATCCGTTGCGTGAATTCTTACGAATACGTTTGAATGAAGTAAGCAAACGTGGCTCTATTTTAAGTTCAAATTCCTTTGCTTTTTCTTTCAGTTTTTCTTCCTCGGCACGAGTTTCCTCCATAATTTCATCAAGCTCGCTTTTCTTAACTTCCAAGTCAGTACGGCGATCTTTGATGTCATCTTGATTACGTTTCAGTTCCTCTTTTTTCTCTTCGATTTTGATCGCACCTTCTTTGATTTTCTTGTTACACAATTCAATCTCAAGGGTCTGAAATTCTATTTCCTTACTAAGAGTATCATACTCTCGGTTATTCTTCACATCGTCGAGCTGTTTCTTGTATCTTTCGACACTCATCTGAGCCTGATCGATGTCACGTTTCTTCTGCGTTACAGCATACTGAAATTCATCTATCTCATTCTGTATCTTCTCAATACGGATAGATAGACCGGCGATATCGTCCTCAAGGTCCTGAACCTCCAAAGGTAACTCACCACGCAAAGCTCTTTTCTCATCAATAGCCGACAGAGTCGTCTGCAACTGATAAAGAGTCTTTAGTTTCTCTTCAACTGATAAATCTGTTGGATCTTTTTTTGTTGCCATATTTATTTACAAATATTTAATGGGATTAGTATTCGTCTCTGTCATATACAAAGACAAAGAAGGAAACGCTTCCCGCAAAATTGAATATAATATTTCATTCGTAAATTGCTCGGTCTGATAATGTCCCAGAACGGCAATCTGTATTTCTTGTTCATGACCAAAAAACTCGTGATAGTGCATTTCTCCTGTAATGAAAGCATCTGCACCCGCCTTCATGGCATCATCCAGAAGAAATGAACCTGCCCCGCCACAAAGGGCAACCTTACTTATCTTTCGATGAAGTAGTTCATTGCATTGCGCACATTCCACCCCGAACACTTTCTTAACCCTGTCAATAAAGGCCGCAGAATCCATTTCAGAGGGCAACACACCAATAACTCCACTTCCGGAGGTTATATTGTCAATCATCTTCTCATCGAAGAATCTGACGTCTTCTAGACCGATCTTTTCAGCCATTTTAAAGTTTACACCACCCTGAGCGTTATCAAGGTTTGTGTGCATAGAAACTACCGTCACATGATTTTCAATCGCTTTCATTACGGTACGCTGAACGTAATTGATGTCCGACAGTGTTTTAATCGCATGAAACAACAGAGGATGATGAGACACAATCATGTTGCATCCCTTCTCTACAGCCTCATCGACGATACTTTCAGTAACGTCCAGACACAATAATGCCCCTGATACTTCCGTCTCTGTTAATCCAACCTGCAGGCCGGCATTATCAAATCCTTCCTGTAGAGGCAGAGGCGCGAATCGTTCAAGGGCGTCAATCACTTCCTTTATTTTCACGCTTTGCAGCTTTTAAAATTTTTCCAAACGCATATTAGCTGGTGCTAATACACATTATGCTTGCAAAGATAACAAAGAATAGTCAGATAAACAACATTTTAAATAGATAATTAATTTTTCTTAACCGAAAGATAGAATCAATTCTGCCAATCGTTTAAGTTGCACTCAGCCTCTACCTTGTTTTCAATATCATCTGGCAACTGCGGGAAAAAGTCAATGCCGGTCATGCGTTCCACCTGATCTACACTATTGGCATAAAACGAAAGAGGATTATTGCATTTGGCATTTTTAAATATAAATCCGATAGCTTTGGGAGTGCCTCGCATACACAATACCACTTTAAAGAAACCCTCCGGTACCACCACCTTGTTATCTCCAATCGTCTTATGTTTCTGATGATATAAGATAGGTCCGCATACAATATAAATATCTCTAAATTTCTTAGCCCATTTGCGACAAGCCTTTTCCGTCTCAGCCCAATCTCCCCGATTGAGATTGCCCTGTTGTGGACAGATGTTGGTAAACAGGAATGACTGCACGAGAGCTTCAGCGTCCCATTTGTTATCACCGGCAGGACACATGTGACCACGATCATAGCCAGAGTTATAATAATCCCAGTTCACTGAGCGTTTGTCTTCTGGAATGTCGGTATCTTCTTGAAACTTGATACCGGCGCGTTTATAGGGTCCGAAGCAGTGATTAAAAGTCAGATGCCATGCCACCCAATTAGGAATCTTATTATCCAGATTATACGAAGCGGTATAACCACGGCGAACGAGAATCTCTTCACTGCAATTTTTCATTGGAGCAGGAATCTCAATATTAGGAGTGGTCTGAGCCACCCTAAGATCAGAACTACTTCTAACTTCATTATCTTTTATCGCCGAGACAGATACTGCGGACAAAAGGACCACTGCAGACAGGGAAATCCATTTGATAACACTACTTATTTTTTTCATAATCACTGATAATTTTGTTGTAAAGATAATATGAACTGAGGATATTACAAAATATATGAAAGATATTTTGTAAATTTTACACCTAAGACACCTCCCCTCTTGTTTTTTCAGTAGGCTCAGCACACTTGTCGACAATGCCTCTTTGTCAATTTTGGTGATGTCAGACAATCTCTCACCTGATATTTATTTTTTTTATGTCAATATCACCACTTTGGTCTTAAGCTACATATTTTCACAGACTTAAAAACCTAAAACGAGTGATATTGCCCCTTTTAAACATCACTTCAAACATCACTTTTGGGTTTTTTCGGGCTCTACAGACACGTTTCGACAGTATTGTACCACAGGTGAGAGAGCATCATATCTCTATGAATGAGCAGTGAAAGAATCATAGATGACCTATAGTATTGTAAAAGCTTATCTGAAGATTAGTAAATCAACTTGTTTTACTTAGTAAAGTAAGTTATTTTAAGGGGTAAATCAAGTTATTTCACTAAGTAAAATAACTTGATTTATTTTTCCAGAAGATCGCTTTCAAAACTCGTAAGAATAGCGATTAAAATGCCATAAATAAGCTAAAAGTGATATTTGAAGTGATGTTTAAAAGGGGCAATATCACTATGAATTTATTGGATAAATATCAGAATACATGTGCGTTATACGAACGACAGTGATATTGATGTAAGAAAAACAAATAAACGGGATGATTAAAACATATAACCACCCCGTCGACCAGTACCTAAAGAAGAAAAACATATGTATTACACCATTCTTTTACGTTTCTATTTCACAACAATTTTTTTCCCATTGATAATATAAATACCTTTAGCCATTTTATGAGAGCATGCGAATGCTGAATTTATTCTCTGGCCGCTAAGGGTGTATGCATTCTTCACACCTACTTTTTCGCCGATTACTCCACTCATCGATGTCGGCTCATTTCCATCAATACTTACTAGCAGTTCTTTTGCCGATGACGTCCCTGTATAAGTGAAATAAGCACCGAAACCATTCATTGCCAGATCAGTTGCACTAGCCTGACAGAACTTATCATCACTTATGTAATAATCGCCAACAGAGAGAGTTCCTGCTGAATAAACGCCTTTGAAGGTAATAGTACCATCGGTCTCTATTATTGACTTCACAGGGTCGCCAGACACGATGTCAATACCGCTGAAAGTAAAAACAGAAGTGGTAGTGGTTGGCTTTATCAGATAAGGAGTATTAGGGAGCATATCACCCGTCAACGTCGTGAAGTTTAGTAGATTGTTGGTCTTACCGGTAAATTCTGCCACCTTGGTTCCTTCTCCGAAGAGAGACGAAATATTACTGGAGCTTATGGTATAGGGCAGACAGATTGTGTTCCACTGTGAAGGAATGAAGGAGCGATTCAGAGTTACATCAGCATCCGTCGATGCCATGATACTATTAGCAGAAGCCTCATTATAAGTAAAGCTCTGACGCACCTTGCACGTAGCAGTCACATCACTTGGATAATAAGGGGCAGACAAATCCTTAGGTGATAATTCTATGCCCGTTATCTTGATTGTCATATCCCCTATCCTTGTCGTGTCACTTGCTTTAAGTTTGAGGTTTATTACCGCTCCTGATGTACCAGAAAAGGCTGCCTGATCAGAAAGAGATAAGATAACAAAGCGCCAGTTACCATCTACTTTTCCATAACTGATTGTCTTTGCAGATTTTATTGTTTCATCAAACTCGTCTGTATAAGCTCCGATACGTGCATCTGTCAGTGTCGGTTTTGATGGCATGGTAATACCTCCAGGTAATATCAGATCCAGTTGGATTGCGATAACTTCCATGTCTGGATTATTTAATTCAATGGTCACATCTTTGGTCTGACCGGGGGATATTCTAAAGGAAGACATGCTCAAAGTCGTGGTATATCCCATAGAAGCGATACTTATTGTCAGAAATGACAGTATCAATAATAAATTTCGTTTGTTCATAATTCTACTTTTTTAAGATTTTATTTGTTATAAGAACAACATCATAAGTCGATATAACATTATCAAGGCTCATGTCTGCTGCCTTTTCTATAAAGGTATCGTTATACGCTCCCAATATGCGCTGGACTGTCATTACTGCATCGAAGGTAGAAATGACACCATCTCCGCTAACATCTCCCATGATTATATTTGCAATGGGATAAGGGGAACTAGGATAACCTGTCAACTTGTCTGACACAAAGGACAAACTAGTTCTGGAAAGACTCTCCAAGGATGTTGACTTATTAAAATACTTAAATACTATTTTTTCTCCGCTCGCGACATTACTTCTGATCCTAAGATAATAGTAGGAGGCGGAACCGTTGATCAGACTCAGTTCACCAACACCTCTGCATTCGTTACCACAGAATGCTGCAACTTCGTAATTACTGCCTGTTGCCGGTATTCCATCCAGCTGTAATGATACGTAAGCGGTCATATCATATTGAAAGGAGTATTGATTGCAGCTCCAATGGGTCTGGGCGTCAACTGTTATTGATGATAACAGAATGAATATGAATGAAATTATTAGCTTTCTCATATTGATTGATTTTTAGTTGGAAGATCTTCCGTCCTTTTCAGGGACGGAAGAATCTTTTGTTTAATTGCCTCTCTTTATCAGTTTCTTATAATATGTCTTTCCATCGGAGACTACCGTAAGAATATAGGCGGCATCAGGAAGACCGTTTACAGACTCAAACAGATGATTTCCTTGCCAAGTAGAAGTGTAAACCTTACTGCCACCCATGTCCGTCAGACTGACTTTCTCTATATTAGAAAGACCTTCAATATACAGACGGCCATCCTTTGATATATAGGCATTCAAGCTATTAGAGGCTGAAGTGATACCAGTAGACTGGTTGCCAATATGCAACAGATAAGGACTGTTGAGATCGCCCATGACAGACTGACTAAACGAAGTCGTTTCTGTGATATCATAAACCTGTTCCGTGCTGTTGTTGAAGGCCATGAAATTTATTTTCTCATCACCATGCCCATAAATATTCATCATCAGGGTACCTTTCACATACTGACCTATCCCTCGGCATTCACTTCCACAGAAAGCTCCCACAGTGTAGTCGGATGATTCGGCCTTTGCACCTCCGGTATAAACATCAGCTATCAAACCCATAATATTTGGATAAGAATATTTATCTACAGCCCAAGGTGAAGAATCAAGAAGAGACTTCCCATAGAGGGATTTTGCCTTCGACACGATGTCGGAATAGTAGATGAACGACTTTTCTGATACAGACTTATACATGTATCCCTTTCCTGTATTCAGCGTGGTCAAGGTTCCCGTCCATACACCGCTACTATATTCTGCTAATCCATCCTGACCTATGATGAAGTCTGACTCCTCTGCATTCAGATTCTTCAGAGCTTCTGACAGGCTCAAGGTCTGGCCTACAGGATAACCTATCCAGTTCCAACCTGACTTCAGATTAATAACAGCGTTGTTCGGGTCATATTCACATCCGCTCATCACATAAGTGCTGTCTGCATTCATCTGCACCTTGTACAAAGACTTCACATCTGTCGCATTAAGGTTTCCTGTGAGACCAAGTCGAGGATCGAGCACTAGTTCTGAATTCTGACCAACTAGACGCAGGACGTGTGCATTCACAAATTCTGTCGGTTTCAGATCAGGCTGCAGATTATAAGAAATCCAGTTCCAGCCTGTCTTCAGAGCCATCGTTCCCGAATAATTCTTAATCTTATAACTATACGTAGCAACTTCACTCTCAGCCTTTGTACCCGCAACAGCCATGGACTTAATCGTCATATCCGACCCGATCACTATAGGCGAGATATAAACATTACGAGTACCTGTTACATCACATGGACATGTGCCATCTGTAGTATAGAAGATCTTGGCGCCCTTATCGCTGCACGTCAAGACAACTGTTGAGTTCTTATACACCTCAGTTCCTGATACTCGGGATGACACTGGAAGAGCGGTCATCTGATTTTCCAAGCTATTGACAACATTGACAATTGATGTCGATTTTACATCAGCATCCTCTATTGAATAGATGATGACGGATACTCCCGGAAGTTCACCGGTTACAGTAAGTTTTGCCTGTCCGTTCCCGTCAAGCAGAGCCTGGGATGTAACGGTCGAGATGGAAGTTGATGCCGACCTTGCTATCAGTTTCTTTCCAATACCGGCATCATAAGGAAGTACGCTGACCGTAATTTCCTTACTTCCGTTATAAAGGACTTTAATCGTAGAATCGGCAACAATACTCTTGATCTCCTTGACAATATCAAAGTTCTGCGAGTAGTCATTCTGCATCTGGATTCCGGCATAACTCTTTACTTTCTTATAAACGATAAGTGTTATTTCATCCGTTGTAAGGAATGTCGTGTCGGGCACAAACCGTATTTTCGATGCATAGATAGAAGTTCCACTTCCGTTAGCATTTTCTGCATTTAGGAATTTTACCTTTCCATAAACCTTTTTCCCGTTTTTCGTCACATAAATATTATCAGTATTCAGGCTTTCCGGTAACATATATTTATCAAATTCCACATCAATACCATCCTCATAAGCACGCGCCACTGTAACACCAGGCTGAGTATTCTGAGTGATCGGGATATTTACATCAAGTTGAGGAGGAGGAACCGGTAACCACTCACTATAAGCAGTCTGATAACCATCCTTTTCAAACTTAACTTGCCACAATCCCTGAGGCACATCCCAAGCATACATACCATTTTCATCGGTGAATAATGGATTCTCTTGTGCATATTCAGCAGCATTCCAAAGAACGGTGTTCTCATGTTTGTCGCCATACATATCCTCAACTGTCTCTTTGTAATAAACAGTTGCCGTTACGCCTTCTACCCGATTAGAAGAAACAGCTTCGTACACAAATCCGGAAGGATCACGTACAACACTAGTGCTGCCACATGGAGGAGGAGGTGGAATATAATCATCATCATGGCCGCTACTGCAATTTAGATTATCCACGTCATTATTTAAACGATTAATTGCATACGTCAGCGTATTATCAAGACAGAAACGACCTACAGTCAGAACTGCTTTCTGAGCAATTCCCCAAACTGTTGCCATCAGTGATGTTCCGGCAGTTGCAACAGACCCAACTATACCGGCAACGACTTCTGCGTCGGAGATAAATGAGCCTAGAAGATCTGCTGTAGCTATTGATACCGAAGAAGCTAACAAAGCGTAACAACGAGCTTTACAAAGAGTAGCGTTCTCTTGATCATTTACACAAGGCTCCGGTATTTTAAAATAGATGTTTTGCAACGTATTTATCTTTCCGGAAAGTTCTATGGCTGTAGAAATATAGTTTGCCACCGGTAATAACTTAAAGACATGTTTAAACACGCTCTTTGCGGTTTTAAGGGCCTTTTCTGCAACAAAGAGATTACGCTCGGAGAAGAATTTCTGAGCTTTCCATTTAAACAAGCCTACATTATCTCCTTTTACTTCTGCCAGTTTAATGTTGACGTCAGCTTCACCAATATTTCCCTTGATGATACTTATCGCCTGCTCTAAATTCTTCTCTGATTCTGCAGCTTTTGATATTAAATCATTCGCCCAGAAATTAATTCTGTCGATAACCTTTTGTATCTTTTCCAGTCCGTCTTTACACTGATCAGCAAAACTTTTCTGTCCTTCGGTGTTTGATTTCAAAGGAGATTGTGAAGAGTTTGTTGTGATAGCTATTTTAATATTTCTATTGAAGTCCACATATATGTATTTATTTTCTGTTGTCAACATATATACGGAAGAAGAATCAGAGTACTTATAACGTGAATAGCCTTCATTTAACAAAGCTTCCGGTGAGAGACCTTGACAGGTCGTCATTTCAAATGAGACACCGGAATTTAATGTAAATGAGCATTCCTTTTTTAACTGGAGAAGTGCATTAATGGTGTTGATAAATGAAGCAACTGAGTCATTGTATACTTTCTGACGTGCTAACCCGCGATCCATATATTGGGTGTACTCAGCCTCGGTCATTTTCGAGATTGCATTGTAAAGACTATCATTAAATGTGTTCTGATATGCGTCCAGACCTAACTGTTCACGTAACAAGGCGAGTTCACTATCACTTATGTCCTGATTGAGATTGAATAGAGAATCAATCTTTGTAATACTTTTACTATAACTGTCAGCAAGTGATTCTATAGAGGACAGGACATCCGTCAATTGCCGTGAATCATATACTTTTTCGTTATTTGATGTGAATTCCACACTTACATTGATAGGCAAATCATTATCATCAAATCTCGAAGAAACGACCCATTGATTCTTATTAAATGAAGCATTAAAGGTTCTGAAGTTATTCTTTTCAGTGAAAACATTCAACTTGACATTAGATACCTTCGTGGTATCGTTACTCGTAAAATCTATCAAGAATGTAAAGTCAGGATAACTTGGCCAATACCAATATGCAGGTAACTTTGTCTTAGGATTCTTAAAATCAAAAACAGTACGATATTCTAATAATCCTAATGACGACGATCCATGTGCTGTATTTAGCATTGTAACCTTTGATACTTCAATAGCATTCATATCATATCTCAGTTCTTCCGTCTCTGACTGCAACTTCAATCCCGATTTTGTTGTCACCTTTGCATAGATCTGATGTGTCGACAGGTTGTATGCGTTATTGAGTTCGCAATTTGCCACCCATGTTCCTGTAGCCAGAGATGTTGTGGTGCCAATGAGCACATCATTATCGAATATCTCAATCTGTGAATTGGCAGAAGCCGCACCCGTAATTGAGACAGTCGTCCTGGCAACGGTACTAGGAACGGTTATAGATAAGTCCTTAACCGTATATGGTGCCGTACCAATAGGCTGTTGTACACTTTTCCCATTTAAAGTAAAATGGGCATAAGCATTAGGAACATAACTGCCACCCATTGTTGGGATAATACAGAAACGAACCTGATCACCTGTCGTGGAAACGGGAATGGTAAGTCGAGATCCGTCATAATTATACGAAGAGACTTTTGATCCCACCATGACGGAGTTCTCCACAAACGATGTTCCTACAGGTAAGTCAACTATCATACTGACACCGCTCACACTATTCTTATATACATCCTTGAAATCAATGACTCCCTTCAAGGTGAGATAGTTTCCTGATATGACAGATGATTTGTTTACGGTAAATGAGGTGTTGCTTCCTGTGTAATATAGTTTACTTTCATCAAGAGTCGGAATACGCTCATTAGTAAAAGCAGCTATTATTCCACTCTTTACATCAATTACATTGACTACATAATCAGTACCTTCTGTAAGTCCGGAAGTAACAAACTGATCAAGACGCATGATTCCGTTAAATAACAAACTCCCGGCCATAGTGACCAGTGTATATCTGCCATCTGAAAGGTCAGTTATGTTCAAAGTAGCGATATTGTAGGTATACTTTTTAATCAAAACGCCATCACTACCATAAAGCAAGCCAATAACAGAGCTGTTACCAGTTTGTTTGAACGACGCTCTAATGCCTCCATACTGCAGTATCGGAATAGTTACCACGGCATGGTTTAAAGAATCAATTTTCGTCTTAACGGTAACAGATTTGAACCCATTATTCTTACTGGTGGCAATGATGCTTAGTTGATCATTCATCCCAACCTCTTCCAGAAGTACGATAGAAGGATACTGTACATTGAATCCGGTAATGGCTTTCGACTTCGTCTCATTATAGATGGAATATGTGACGTTGGCATAGTCTGAATACCAATTCTGAGTCTTTGCCGTACTATCCTTCAGAACACTTCCTGTATAAGTAAAATTAGTGGTTATCGTTGCTCCTGTAATGGATTTTAATGAAATGGATCCCAAGTTCCGGTTGCTTAATGAATCATAAGACAGAGTCTTACTGATATAATCCGTAGCAGAAACGGTGACTGAACTTGGTTGTTTATAGACATTTGCATTAAATACTCCCCTACTATTCGTCTGGATTGTGAATGTCTTATAGTATTTTCCATTCAACTTCTGCGAGATGGCTACAGTAGCTCCCGAAATCACACCTCCGTTCACATCCTTTACGACACCAGTCACATTCAAGGTGTCGATGGCAGCCAAAGTCAATAATGGATTATTATCACTTTCAGCTACAGTATATTGATGAACTTGAGGTATTACATATTGCAGACCAAGCGACTGGCCAATGCTTACACTGTAATTCAGTACTGTGCTTGGTGTTATTCCGCTTATAGTTGGACCCATGGATAAATAGGTTCCTTTGGCATCAGTCCATGTTATCTGAGTCAGCGATGTAACATCAGTGCCATTAGGTGTGTTAACCTTAAGTGTTATTGATTGTGGGACTATTATTTTATCAAATGTCACTTTTACATTGTCATTATCGACAACGACTTTGTCTATTTCACCCAGTACTTTCTGAAGTTGATTCTTAAGGTATATGTTATACTCTGTTCCTTTTATCAGTCCATTGAATGTATAAGTAATCCTATCAGAAACGACATATTTGTACACTTGTCCACTGCCCGTATTGACGAGTTCGAGTGTCATATTCTTGTATCGGCCATCAGCACTCTCAGCAGGTAAATCAACTTCTATTGTTCTAACTTCTTCTAATAAAGGAAGCGACGTAAAGTCTTTCCAGCCTTCAGCTTCGCTATAAAGCGGTATTGACGAAGACAAGACATGTAATACTGCTCCATCTGCGATTCCGGTAAAAGCTTCGCTTTCCAACAAAGGGGGTGATACGGCATAACAGGTCACATCCGTCAACCTGCTACAATTATAAAAAGCCCTGTAATTAATCTTAACCACTGAAGAGGGTAATATTACTGACGTCAGATTATTGCCATCGAAGGCATAAGCAGGGATTTCATTATAACCATAGGTTCGACTTAGGTCTAGGAGAGCACAATTAGAACAGTAATTAGCTACGCTAAAATCATAGTAATTCATACATCCCGCAACCGTTATCATGGTTATATTTCCTCTTTTATCAGAACCTCCAATAGCATTATCTATCGCTGATAACAAGTTACCGGGACTGAAATCATCGATAATCACAGCACCCGTAGAGGCATTCCAGAAATTCTTTCCGGGATTCTGAGGATTTCCAGGAACAAATTCAAATAATCCTTCTATGGAAAAGTTCGATTTGCCCATAAGATGAGTATATGGCGACGATAGTGAAACCACCTTGCCATCGATTTTCCATCCCTTAAATACATAATTCGTATTCGGGTAGGCATAAATATCAATTGAATAATTTTCTTTCAAAGATGTATTATTAACATTGAAGCTGCCACCATACGAAGGATTGGCATTCACCGTCAATTGATAAGATCGGGCCGTCGAATCAGGAGAAGCGGGACTGGTCGGGTCAAACACGAAGACAGCTGTCAACACCACATTTCTGGCAGGCATAGTATAAGAAAACGAAGACTCGGTTGAAACGATAGAATCTCCAATCATCCATTTCACAAACCTATAATTGCTGTTTTGATAAGCATAAATATTGATGTTTTGCCCTGCCTTGAATGCAGTGATATTCGATATACTTGTAGATCCACCGTATGAAGGACTTGATATCGTCTGTAGTGTATACGACGATACCGGCGTTTGTGGATCGCCAGGGCTGGTGGGATCATATCCGTCACCCACGCCGTACGAACTTTGTCCAAATATTACTAATTGGTACAAAAGCATCATACATAGACAAACAATTTTTCTCATTGTTGCAATGTTTTAAGGTTAATGATTAACGTGGAACGTTAATTTTATATGCAACACCGTTTACTTTAATGAGATAGAAACCAGCTTTCAATGCAAATGATGCATGTTGAGCCGTCTGTCGTGATACCATTGTTCCGTCGGCAGCGTAAATATTTATTTCAGATAAGAGAGGAGAATCAACTGTGACTTCGCCGGCAGAGACTGTTATGTTAGGACTATTCACTTTAGATGCAGAGATAGAGGTACTGACATCTTCAAGTCTTACAAGAAATCTATTATTATAGGTACCGCTATTCGCATCAAACGAATAGGAACCGTTATTCAATACCTGCTGGCTACCCGTTTCTTTGTCAACCAGTGTGGCTGTAATAGCATCATTGGCCGTCATAGAAATGGTGTATTTACCTTTACTTCCAAAATATGTACCTAATATAATCGTTCCGTCACTGAGAGGACGCTCATTAATTGAGAAATCCACATCATTATTTATACTATAAATCTGAGGAACGCTAAGATCGGTACTCATAAATTTGGTAGCATCACATGCCATATCATAAGTCAACGTTGCGTTATTATTAATGACAATTCTCGTCTTATCAGACACGTTCTCACCTGAAAGCAATATATTCAGTATTGAACGTGTAGACTCTGCGTTGATACCAAAAGAATGTTTTGCATTATTCTGTCGAGCAATAACATCAGCCGTAAGTTGACGTCCTTCTACAGAGAAGGTGATTGAAGATTGGTCAATAGGACGTTGTACAAAGAAGGCCTCGTTTGGATGGAGTATATAACTGTCGTCTACCGGAGAATAAGCAACATAGGTGTAACCATTCCATGTCGTTATTGGAGCGGTAAAACTAAGCAGTCTCGTATCAAAGAAACAAGGATATGGGTTACCAATCAGGTTCCAGCTTCTATTATGTCCAAAATCTGACAAATATTCATTCAGAGGCAACGTACGGTCCACAACCGAGAATATCTGATTTTTATTGGTATTGTTGATGGCAGGGAAGGCAAATGTATTATATTCATTATCTCCACTACACATGATTATATAACCTGTACCTGAGTGCATGATACTATCGGAACTTAGATTTATCCATGTGCTGTCCATTAATATCTTCGCTCTGTTTAATCCGGAATAAGTACGCAACGCCCATTTTGTATTAGCAGGAGCAATAATACTTGAAACCTTAACGTCATAAGGGAATGTGACGAAATGCCACCTGTCTCTATACAAGTTAACACTCTCAACGACACTGTCCGCACGCATGGTGGCATAATTAAGTAAGGTATTATATGGATTATTTTGAATGTAATCGCCCCAGTAATTAAAATACAAAGTGTTATTTATGCTGAATTTATTGACAGAAAACATATCTGTTCCATTGATTGTCATTTTTGCGTATTCATTATCAAACCCAAACAGATTTAGGTCCGGCTTATTGGTTGGCCTTGCACTCGACTGTATTGATAGTAAGTTGTGAACATTAATCACATTCGGCTCATAAGCCATTGGTTGTATCATAGCAAATGCATCCCAGCCGTTGGTCTGTTTATATTGGTTGATTGCTAAAGCTGGAACATAAAGCACTTTACCCGTCATGTCAACCCCCGGCATTGGATTATTATTATATACCTTGGGAGCTACGGCTGCACGGCAATAAAAGTTAGAAATGTTGTCGCAGCTATAAAAAGAATAATTTACCTTCACGATTGTACTAGGAAGTATAACTTCTTTAAGATTATTACAGTCGTA